>NZ_JAEHBQ010000059.1:0-521 GCF_016483555.1 Bacillus cereus group sp. N14 | reverse complement strand
TTTTCTAATGGTGCTTTACTGTCTTTATCTATTTTTGTGATTTCTACATTCCCCGTATCTACCATTTCATTTTCTACAGTGAACGCTAAAGATTTTGTCATACCTTTTGTAATTTCAAATGGTACAGGCTTTTCTAATTTTTTGTAGCCTGGTAAACTCTCTACTTCTACTAGCTTGTACTTTCCTACTGATAAATCTGCAACTGTTGCTTTTCCAGCTTTATCTGTCGTTACTTTCGTTACTACCTTGCCTTTATCGTCTTGAACTTCAAAGACTACACCTGCTAATACTTTTTGACTATCTTTATCTACTTTTGTAATTTCTACTGAACCTTTATCTACCATTTCATTTTCTATTTTTAATGATAGAACTTCTGTCATTCCTTTTTTAATTTCAAACGATACTGGTTCTGTTAATTGTTTGTAACCTGGTAAGCTTTCTTTCTCTACTAATTTGTACTTTCCTACAGATAAGTCTGAGATTTTTGCTTTACCATTTTTATCTGTTTTTACTTCCGTTAC
>NZ_JAEHBQ010000058.1:0-531 GCF_016483555.1 Bacillus cereus group sp. N14 | reverse complement strand
AATATCAACAAAACAAAAATGGTAAGACAGGCAGAGAAACGCCTTCGTAGGTTGCAACGTCAAGTTTCTCGTAAATATGAAATGAATAAGGAGGGAAACCGTTTTGTCAAAACAAGCAACATTATAAAAATCGAGAAAGAGATACGACAACTACATAGAAGGTTATCAAATATCAGAAAGAATCATCTTCATCAATCCACGAGCGAAATTGTGAAAACCAAGCCATTTCGCATTGTGATGGAGACGTTGCATATGAAAGGTCTGATGAAGAATAGACACCTAGCTAAAGCGATTGCGAAGCGGTGTTTATATGAGTTCAAAAGACAAATTCAATACAAGTGTGAAAAATATGGTATTGAATTTGTAGAAGCTGATACATGGTATCCTTCTTCAAAAATGTGTTCCAGTTGTGGAAGCATCAACAAAGAACTAAAACTTTCTGACCGTGTATACAAATGCACTTGTGGTCACGAAATGGATAGGGATTTAAATGCGGCTATCAATTTGTCACGGTATGAATTAGCCAGTTAA
>NZ_JAEHBQ010000057.1:0-548 GCF_016483555.1 Bacillus cereus group sp. N14 | reverse complement strand
ATAACAACGGCATCACTGATTCCTTCTACATCCCTAATTCTTTCTTCAATCTCTCCCAATTCAATTCTAAACCCTCTAATTTTAACTTGTTCATCTATTCTACCTAAATATTCAATATTTCCATCTTCATTCCAACGAGCTAAATCTCCCGTTCGATAGATTCTCTCATTTGGTCTGTAAGGATTAACTACAAATTTTTCAGCCGTCAGTTCTGCTCTGTTTAAATACCCTCTAGAAACACCTGAACCACCAATACATAATTCTCCCGGCATACCAATTCCACATATACTCTTGTTATTCAAAATATATATTTGAGTATTGGCAATTGGCTTTCCTATCGGAATGATTTCTCTATTATCTTTCCCGTTAAATCGATATGAAGTAGCTACAACCGTAGCTTCAGTTGGACCATATAAATTGTTTATATTGTCTATACTTGCCCCTGTTATCTCCTCATACTTCGCTATCAGATCACTAGTAAGTGGTTCAGCTCCTAAATATAGTCTTTCAAACTGCTTTAATTCATCCGCTTTTCCATTTTTTTCTGC
>NZ_JAEHBQ010000056.1:0-655 GCF_016483555.1 Bacillus cereus group sp. N14 | reverse complement strand
GGCTATAGCCAAGCGGTAAGGCAACGGACTTTGACTCCGTCATGCGCTGGTTCGAATCCAGCTAGCCCAGCCATTTATGAGCCATTAGCTCAGTTGGTAGAGCATCTGACTTTTAATCAGAGGGTCGAAGGTTCGAATCCTTCATGGCTCACTTTTGTTTTTTCCGCGCGGTCGTGGCGGAACGGCAGACGCGCTAGGTTGAGGGCCTAGTGGGGGAAACCCCGTGGAGGTTCAAGTCCTCTCGGCCGCACCAAAAAATCTTTTTAAAAAGTACTTGCATTTGAAAATGTAGTATGATAAGATAATTGAGTCGCCAAAATACAACGACGAAAAAACATCATGAATAAGCGCCCGTAGCTCAATTGGATAGAGCGTTTGACTACGGATCAAGAGGTTAGGGGTTCGACTCCTCTCGGGCGCGCCATAACGGGAAGTGGCTCAGCTTGGTAGAGCACCTGGTTTGGGACCAGGGGGTCGCAGGTTCAAATCCTGTCTTCCCGACCACGCGGGTGTAGTTTAGTGGTAAAACAAGAGCCTTCCAAGCTCTGGTCGAGAGTTCGATTCTCTTCACCCGCTTTTAGTTCTTTGAAAACTGAACGAAACAAACAACGTGAAACGTCAATTTTTATTTTTAGATGCTAGACAAACTAACTTT
>NZ_JAEHBQ010000055.1:0-783 GCF_016483555.1 Bacillus cereus group sp. N14 | reverse complement strand
GGTTAAGTCCTCGATCTATTAGTATTCGTCAGCTCCACATGTCACCATGCTTCCACCTCGAACCTATCAACCTGATCATCTTTCAGGGATCTTACTAGCTTACGCTATGGGAAATCTCATCTTGAGGGGGGCTTCATGCTTAGATGCTTTCAGCACTTATCCCTTCCGCACATAGCTACCCAGCTATGCCCTTGGCAGAACAACTGGTACACCAGCGGTGCGTCCATCCCGGTCCTCTCGTACTAAGGACAGCTCCTCTCAAATTTCCTACGCCCACGACGGATAGGGACCGAACTGTCTCACGACGTTCTGAACCCAGCTCGCGTACCGCTTTAATGGGCGAACAGCCCAACCCTTGGGACCGACTACAGCCCCAGGATGCGATGAGCCGACATCGAGGTGCCAAACCTCCCCGTCGATGTGGACTCTTGGGGGAGATAAGCCTGTTATCCCCGGGGTAGCTTTTATCCGTTGAGCGATGGCCCTTCCATGCGGAACCACCGGATCACTAAGCCCGACTTTCGTCCCTGCTCGACTTGTAGGTCTCGCAGTCAAGCTCCCTTATGCCTTTGCACTCTACGAATGATTTCCAACCATTCTGAGGGAACCTTTGGGCGCCTCCGTTACACTTTAGGAGGCGACCGCCCCAGTCAAACTGCCCACCTGACACTGTCTCCCGGGTCGATAAGACCCGTAGGTTAGAATTTCAATACATTCAGGGCGGTATCCCACCAGCGCCTCCACCGAAGCTAGCGCTCCGGTTTCAATGGCTCCCGCCTATCC
>NZ_JAEHBQ010000054.1:0-837 GCF_016483555.1 Bacillus cereus group sp. N14 | reverse complement strand
TGAAGTGACCCCTGTCAAGTAGACAGTATTCAAAAAACACAACTAAGCAACCTGAGTTCTATATTTATATGGACTCAGGTTATTTAGTTTCTTTTGGAACCTTTGGTGATTATAAAAGTGTATATATTTGCGCACAGCAAACTTAACCTCATCAGCTGTGCGGAAAGAGTATAAATGAAAACACTCTGACTTAAAGTGACTGAAGAAGCTTTCTATACAAGCATTGTCCCAACAGTTTCCCTTTCTGGACATACTAGCCTTCATCTGATATTTTTTGAGTAGTTGATTATATTGACGAGATGTGTACTGGAACCCCTGATCACTATGCAGGAGAATCCCTTTCACGTTTCGTTTTTTTCTTGCTTTTTTAAGTGTGTCTAGTACTAGTTTCAGGTCATTTCTACGACTAATTTCATAGGCAACAATTTCATTGTTGTATAGGTCTTTAATAGCGGATAAGTACAATCTCTGTCCATTGAAAATCAAATAGGTAATATCTGTTACCCATTTTTCGTTTGGTTTGGAAGCTTGAAAATCCCTGTTCAGATGGTTATCTGAAATCACATAAGCTTCTTTCTTCCCGTAATAAGGTCGTTTTCTCCTAATAATAGCTTTGATACCTAGTTCACCCATCAACCTTTGTATACGTTTGTGATTAAAATGAAGGTTATAAGTGGCTTTCAGCCAAACTTGTACTCTCCTGTATCCATAAATCCCTTTAAGTTTTTTATGACACTCCAATATCTTCTTTTTTATTTCGGTATCTTCCAATTGTTTTTCAGAAGGCGTCAACTGTCGCTTAATCCATTTGTAGTACCCACCTCTAGTTACTCCAGC
>NZ_JAEHBQ010000053.1:0-842 GCF_016483555.1 Bacillus cereus group sp. N14 | reverse complement strand
TTTTTCATTTTTTTGATGTGTTTTCTTTGTTTTCTCATGATGTTTTTTATGTGCTGTCTCCTGATCCTTTGTTTCTGGTTTCTCTGGATCCGTTGTTTCTGGTTTCTCTGGATCCGTTGTTTCTGGTTTTTCTGGATCCGTTGTTTCTGGTTTTTCTGGTTCCGTTGTTTCTGGTTTATCTGGATCCGTCGTTTCTGGTTTCTCTGGGCCTGGTGGTGCTAAAGAAGTCAATTTGTTTAATACTTCTAATTGAACTGGACTTATCATTCCTTTTGTAATTTCAAATGGAATTGGATTAGTTAATTTTTCATAACCCTTTGGTGCTTCTACTTCTACAAGTGTGTAGTGACCTACAGATAAGTCTGAGACTTTCGCTTTTCCTTCTTTATCTGTTGTTACTTTCGTTACTACTTTGCCTTTTTCGTCATGAACTTCAAACACTGCTCCTGATAATACATTCTTACTTTCAGCAGCCATTTTTGTAATTTCTACTGAACCTTTATCTAACTGTTCATTCTCTACTTTTAGTGATAAAGCTTCTGTCATACCTTTTTTGATTTCGAATGATACTGGCTCTGTTAGTTTTTTGTAACCTGGTAAACTCTCCGTTTCTACTAATTTGTATTTTCCTACTGATAGATCTGAAACTTTCGCTTTTCCTTCTTTATCTGTTGTCACTTTCGTTACTACTTTTCCTTGCTCATCTTGTACTTCAAAGACTACGCCTTCTAATACTTTTTGGCTATCTTTATCTACTTTTGTTACTTCTACATTTCCCTTGTCTAACATTTCATTTTCTACTGTTAAAGCAAGAGATTTTGTCATGCCTTTTTCAATTTGGA
>NZ_JAEHBQ010000052.1:0-1039 GCF_016483555.1 Bacillus cereus group sp. N14 | reverse complement strand
AAACAAAAGTAGAAGGAACGAAGACATGGAAAGACGGAAATGCAACAGACCGTCCGACGATGATCAAAGTAGACTTACTACAAAACGGGAATGTGATTCAAACACACGACGTACTAGCAGTAATGGGTTGGAAATATATATTCTCAGATCTAGAAGCATATGATGCGGAAGGAAAGGCTTACGAGTATACAGTGAAAGAACAGCCAGTACCAGGATATGAATCTAAAGTAAGTGGTACTAATATCACAAATACAAAAGTAGGTCAAACAAAAGTAGAAGGAACGAAGACATGGAAAGACGATAACGCAACAGATCGTCCAGAAATGATTCAAGTAGACCTTTTACAAAATGGTACAGTGATCGCGACGCAAGAAGTAAGCAAAGTAACAGATTGGAAATATGAATTCAAAGATTTAGTAGCGTATGATGCAAATGGAGTAGCGTACAAGTATAAAGTGAAGGAACAACCGATAGCTGGATATGAATCCAAAGTCAACGGTTATGACATCACAAATACAAAAGTAGGCGAAACAAAAGTAGAAGGAACGAAAACATGGAAAGACGATAATGCGAAAGATCGTCCGGAAATGATCAAAGTAGATCTTTTACAAAACGGTAAAGTAGTAGATACAAAAGAAGTAACAGCGGCAACAAATTGGAAGTACACGTTTGAAAAACTCCAAGCATACGATGCAAACGGAGTAGCGTACAAGTATGAAGTGAAAGAACAGCCAGTAGCAGGATATGAATCCAAAGTAAGTGGTACTGATATCACAAATACAAAAGTAGGTCAAACAAAAGTAGAAGGAACGAAGACATGGAAAGATGATAACGCAACAGATCGTCCGGAAATGATTCAAGTAGACCTTTTACAAAATGGTACAGTGATTGCGACGCAAGAGGTAAGCAAAGCAACAGGTTGGAAATATGAATTTAAAGATTTAGCAGCATATGATGAAAATGGAGTAGCGTACAAGTATGAAGTGAAGGAACAACCGGTAGACGGATACAAATCCGAAGTAAAAGGTTATGACATCAC
>NZ_JAEHBQ010000051.1:0-1529 GCF_016483555.1 Bacillus cereus group sp. N14 | reverse complement strand
TATTCTTGATTATCAAACGCATTTAAGCATTTTTCTCGTAATTGTGCCACCAAATCTATAAATCTTTGTGAAGATTGCAAATTCCCTTTAATCGCCAAAGTATTTACAAACATACCTAACATATTTTGGATTGCTGGATGAGTACGTCCTGAAACAGGTGTACCTAAAACAATCTCACCTTGTCTCGTATATTTACTTAGCAGCATCATAAGGTTCGCCATCAATATCATATATTCTGTTGCCCCTGTTTCTTTACTAAAGAGTTTAACAGCATTACTAGTTTTATGATCTATTTTTATGGTATTACTACTACCTTTATAACTCTGTTGCTTAGGTCTAGTAAAATCTGTAATTAGATCTAAAACCGGTACTTCTTCAGAAAACTCGTCAAGCCAATAATTTTTCTGTTCCGTCATATCTCTCGAATTTTGCCAAGCACTGTAGTCTTTATATTGCATACCCACTGGAGAGAGTTCCTCTCCATTATACAATCTACACATTTCTTCTATTAAAAGACCTGTTGAACCACCATCACAAATTATGTGATGGATATCCAACATCAAAATCGTATTTTCACCTTTTATTTCAAGTATTTTTATTCTCATTAAAGGTGCTTCACTTAAATCAAAAGGTCGAATGAATTCTTTGAAAACTCGTTGTACATGTTCTGGTATGCTTTTTTCATGCTCTAACTCTATATCAACTGTATCCTCAATAATTTGGAGAAATTTATCTTTCACATGTGCAAAATGAGTTCTTAATAACTCATGACGCACGCATAGCTGTTTTACAGCTATGCGTAAGCGTTCTTTATCAATTTCCCCCTCGACTTCTAACATGATTGGGATATTATAAGTGATATTTGATTCTTGCATTTGATCAATTACATATAAACTTTTTTGGACAGAACTCATTTTATATTTTCTATTCATTGGTACTTATACCTCCTCTTCTACTGCTACTATCAATTCTGGATAGGCAATAGTATCACTATTTGATTTCACTTCTGTATTTCTTACTTTTTCAGCTATTTTTCTAATTGTTTTTTCTGTTAATATCGTACTTAGCGGAACTCTAACTTTAAACTTTTCTTCTAATGCATTTACCAATTTAGTCGCTTTTAATGAGTGTCCTCCTAGTTCAAAGAAACTATCATCTATACCAATCACTTCAAATTCTAAAATCTCTTTGAAAATCCCCATAATACCTTCCTCTACATTATCTCTAGGTGCAACAAAATCTTCTCTATCTGTAATTTGTGGATCTGGAAAAGATTTTCTATCTAATTTACCGTTTTTTGTCAATGGGAAATTATCTAATTGCATGATATACGTCGGAATCATGTATTCCGGTAAATTTCCCCTTAATTTCTCTTTAATGTATTTAATATCGATAGATTCACTACTTATTACATATCCACATAAATATTTATCACCATTGTTTTCTTTAACAATAACAACGGCATCACTGATTCCTTCTACATCCCTAATTCTTTCTTCAATCTCTCCCAATTCAATTCTAAACCCTCT
>NZ_JAEHBQ010000050.1:0-1589 GCF_016483555.1 Bacillus cereus group sp. N14 | reverse complement strand
TTCATTTTGTTTGCCGCGTTCTGCGTTATTGCATCGGCGACTTGTTCTATATTACACCTCTATATCCTAATCGTCAACACTTTTTATTCAATTAATAATAAAAATAATTCCAAAGGTATTTTCTATATTAGTTTCAGTTATTTAATTCCTCTAATTCAATGAAAATAATGAAAAGGACATCCTATTACATACAAAGCGCCCTTTTCATTAAACACTATATACATACTCTTATAAACTTTAACATTCTTCATTCTCTTTAACATTTCGCTCGCCTGAGATAAATAAATCAATTAATTTACGTTTATCCGCCCATATCACTCCAAATAAAACTAAGCTACCACCTATTCCTATTCTCCACGTCAAAGATTCATTTAATAGAACAATTGAAGCAGCGATACTTATTAACGGTAACGCATTTAAATATAATCCACTTACTGATGCCGAGACTGTCTCTAATGCTCTATTCCAAAACCAATACGCTAAAATTGTTGCCCCAATAACAAGATATATTACACTAAACCCTGTCTTCCATGTTTCGATTTTTGGAAAACCATAGTAAAAAGTTTCTGCCATTGCAAATGGTAATAGAATAACAGCTCCAAGAATTAAAGTTAATGTTGTAAAAACCTTGTTTGATAGATACTGTTCTTGTTTTGGTCGTTTCAGCAATACTGTATAGAAAGCAAATAAGAACGTACTTAATAAAATAAGGATATCTCCTATTAAAGATACTTCTTGATCGACATTACTAGATGGAATTGTAATAAGAAGTACTCCGATAGCCCCCAATACAATACCGATCCAATAATTAAGTTGAATTTTTTCTTTCAAAAAGAACGCTGAAAAAAGAATTGTAACTAAAGGTAAAGCAGCATCAATAATACTAACATGCAATCCACTCGTTAAAGAAATACCGTAGGATGTGAACATAAAGTACCCAGCTACGCCAGTAAAAGATAGCAAACTCATTCTTTTCCACGGGACTTGTTTATGTACAACAGATCTTTTTAATTGTTTAAATGAGAATAGTAAACAGATTCCACCAGCTAAGAAAAGGCGGATAAATAACAAAGTAAATGGCTGAATAGATTCTAATGCCCACTTTGTTGGCGCAATGGCTATCCCCCATAATATAACAGCCACTAATAACATGCATATTTCTTTCATAATCCCCCACACCCATCAAAAAAATATATGTTAACTATCTTAATTATAGATTTTTTCTTATGTGAAATCCTTTGAAAATGTAAAAACGTTATGTGAAAAACAACTAAATAGCTATTTTTCACATAACGTTTTCATATAAAGAGTAAAATATTTTTGATCATTCTACAACCTAATTAATATAAAAAGGTAATTCTTACCTTAAACTGAAATTTAAACGTATTACTTTATCACCTTTTACGACATTATCGCTCAAATTTTAGTTTAGACAGTCCCTATTTCATCTTTTTTCCTCTTTAAGATTACTAAATTTATGAATTTTAACAGGTGATACATAAAAATAAACATAAAAAAACCTAAGTCGAATCGACTTAGGTTTTTGCTTGGCGACGTCCTACTCTCACAGGGACAAGGTCCCAACTACC
>NZ_JAEHBQ010000005.1:0-275496 GCF_016483555.1 Bacillus cereus group sp. N14 | reverse complement strand
AATGCACTTGTGGTCACGAAATGGATAGGGATTTAAATGCGGCTATCAATTTGTCACGGTATGAATTAGCCAGTTAACATCTAAAAAAGTTACGGCTAATATGTAGGATTCGTTGTATCCGAATTTACGCCCTCGGAGTGTTACATCAAACGAAAGTAGCTTCTGTGAAATCGGACACGTAGAACAGGGAAATAAACAAAATTTATAGATTTTTATAAGTTTATGGCAACGGCGAATACATATGTTTGTAGCAGAACATGAAGTTGAAATCCGTTATGCGGAAACAGATCAAATGGGTGTTGTTTACCATTCAAACTATTTGGTGTGGCTTGAACTAGGTCGCACGAAACTTATACAAGATTTAGGATTTTCATATGTTGAAATGGAGAAAGAGGGAATTATTTCTCCTGTGTTAGATTTGCAAATTTCATATCGTAAAGCGATGCGTTACGGAGAAAAAGCAATTGTGAAAACGTGGATTGATACTGTTAGTCCGCTTCGCGTTGTATATGGTTATGAAATATATAACGGTGAAGGTGAACTTTGTATTACTGCAAGTACGACGAATATTTGCGCGAAAAAAGAAGGGTTCAGGCCCGTATCATTTAAAAAGTTATATCCAGAGTGGTATGCGAAATATGAGGAAATTAAGAAAAAATAAAAAAGCGTGGCAGAAGCCACGCTTTTTTATTTTTCATAATTAAATTGCGGGAAATCATCACCGTCGTTAAATGTAACAGCTAAATTATGTCCATCGAAGAACCACTCATCGTCGCCTTCAATAAAGAAGTTAATACCTTCTTCTTGAGTTTGAACAGCAGGATGTGCAGGATCATCTTTACGAATACCTAAAGAAAGTCCTTTTTGCACAGTACTGCAACCGCCGTATTGTACGAAAAGGCGTAGTGTTTCACCCGATTGTAAGTTTAATTCGTTTTTATACCATTGTGCTGCTTCTTTTGTTACGGAAAGATTCATGTATAGTTCCTCCAAATTATGTTGCTTTTTCTTTAGTATAAAAAATAACGCAAAAAGACGCTATTAATATGCTTCACGTTTTCTTTTTGCGTTATGTGGGTTACGATCTTATTTTTGCTTTTTTGAAAAGTTTGCTTTCGGTTCAGTTTTATTTATAATTCGTCCGATATTTGCACGGTGTTTATAAATAACCATACCTGCTAATAAACACATCGCAATAATGAAGATTTTATCCCCGCTAACAATGGATGTAATAACAGCAACGACGGCTGTTACCATAGAAGAAAGTGATACGTATCTTGTTGTAAATAAAAGGCTGAAAAAGACAACAGCTAATATTGCAAAAACAACTGGAGAGTAGCATAATAGCACGCCAGCAGAAGTTGCAACAGCTTTACCACCACGGAATTTCGCGAAAATCGGATACACATGTCCAAGAACAGCTGCTAATCCGAACCATAGTGGGTGAACATCTAATCCGAAAATAATCGGTAGACTTGTTGCTAATGTACCTTTTAAAATGTCAGCAATTGTAACGATAAAACCTGCTTTTTTCCCTAGTGTGCGGAATGTATTTGTTCCGCCTAGATTACCGCTTCCGTGCTCACGAATATCGATTCCGTAGCCGATTTTTCCAACGACTAGTGCGAATGGAATCGAGCCAAGTAAGTAGGCAACGATAAATAAAAGATATGTAGTAACCATAAGTTCAGTCTCCTTTATTCAAATGTGTTGATAAAGGGTAAAAAGAGTTTTTCCCGTATATTGTACCATACATTTGTAAAGAGCACATTTCTTTTTTGTAAATGAAAAATTCGTTATTTCGTGAAAAAAATTTCACAGGAATGTTACATTTCTCACAGAAACACCAAGACTATATGTAGTAACATTTTAATCAAAAGACAACAACATATTGGTGGAGGGTTATAAATGTTACAACGAAATGTACGTGGAGAAGAATTAATGAGAGTGTTTGAAACGATTGTCCACGGTAGTGAGCAAGATTTAATGCAAGAAAATGCAAATGTAGATGGTCGCTCTCCAATGGGAGTAATGGGAACGTTCGCATCAGAGAGTGCGAAATATTATGCAGTTGAAAATTTATTGTCAGATCAAGTGAAAAAAGCGATAAATCAAAATATATTATATCCACATGACTTAGATTTTTATGCGACAGGAACGACGACTTGTTCGCAAATTCCGTTAGCGCAAATGCTTGCGAACGGTTTTCATACCGGACATGGGCATATGAGACAACCGCAGGATATTAAAAGTGCATTGGCTCTTTCGTCTATTATTTTTCAAGCGAATCAAAATATGCAGCACGGTGGTCAATCATTTGCACTCTTTGATATTGATTTAGCTCCATATGTGAGAAAAACAGTAGCGAGACATAAGAAACGATTACAGTCATATCCGCTTACGAAAGAACAAATAGAAGAATTTGCATGGAAAGAAACAGAAAATGATACGTATCAGGCGTGTGAAGCTTTCGTTCATAATTCAAATAGTATGCACAGTAGGGGCGGGGGACAAGTACCGTTTATTTCTATTAATTATGGAACAGACACATCAAAAGAGGGACGGTTATTAGTTAGACAACTTTTAAAAGCGACACAAGCTGGTCTTGGTAAAGGAGAAACACCAATTTTTCCAATTCAAATTTTTAAAATGAAAAAAGGTGTGAACTTTGAAGAATGTGATCCGAACTATGATTTATTTGAATTAGCGTTAGAGACAACGGCTGAACGATTATTCCCTAACTTTTCATTTTTAGATGCGCCATTTAATGCAGTGCATTATGACGGACGACCGGAAAGTGAAGTATGTTACATGGGATGTCGTACCCGTGTTATGTCTAACATACATGGAGAAGAAACGGCGATTGGAAGAGGGAATTTATCATTTACGTCTATTAACTTAGTGAAATTAGCGTTAATTAGTGGTTCAAAAGAAGCGTTTTTTGAAGCGTTAAACTATTACTTAGATTTAGGAATTAAGCAATTATTAGAACGATTTGAGTATCAATGTACGAAGCGAGCAAGAGATTTTCGATTTTTATATTCACAAGGTGTATGGCGCGGTGGAGAAAAGTTACAGCCTGAAGATTCTGTAGCATCTATTTTAAAGCAAGGGACGTTAAGTCTTGGTTTTATCGGTCTTGCGGAGTGCTTAGTAGCTTTAACAGGAAAGCATCATGGAGAAGATGAAGAATCATGGAAACTCGGGTATGAAATCATTTCCTTTATGAGAGATAAAATGGATAAAGCGACGGAAGAACATGAACTGAATTTCTCAGTAATTGCAACTCCTGCAGAAGGGTTATCAGGGAAGTTTGTGAAAAAAGATAGAGAAGAATTTGGTGTGATTAGCGGTATAACGAACCATAATTATTATACGAATTCATTTCACATCCCAGTTTACTATAGCATTCAAGCGATAAATAAAATTCGTTTAGAAGGACCTTTCCATGCCCTATGTAACGGGGGACATATTACGTATATTGAGCTAGACGGAGCAGCTATGCATAACAAACAGGCGTTAAAACAAATTGTACGAGCGATGGCAGATCATGGCGTTGGATACGGTTCAATTAATCATCCTGTTGACCGTTGTAAGTGCTGTAGCTATCACGGAGTTATCGGAAATGAATGTCCAAGCTGTGGAAATGAAGATGAGGCCAATATAGAAAGAATTCGACGTATAACAGGTTATCTTGTAGGAGATATGTCGAAGTGGAATAGTGCGAAACGTAGTGAAGAGATGGATCGGGTGAAGCATAAATGAAAGTGATGAACATCATTCATGATAGTGTAGTAGATGGAGAAGGGTTGCGGACAGTCGTGTTTTTTGCGGGCTGTCCGCATCGTTGTTTCGGTTGCCATAATCCGAAATCGTGGAATATTTGTAATGGAACTGAAATGACAGTAGAAGAAATTGTGAAAGAGATTGCAAGTAATACATTAACTGATGTAACATTTTCAGGTGGAGATCCATTTTTTCAAGCTGCTGAAGTGAAAAAAGTAGCAAAAGCTGTGAAAGACTTGAAAAAAAATCTTTGGATGTATACAGGTTATACGTTAGAAGAGATACAGAGTTCTCAAAATAATGATATGATAGAGTTGTTACATTATGGGGATGTTTTAGTCGATGGAAGATTTGAAATCGAGAAAAAAGATTTAACACTTCCATTTCGCGGAAGCTCCAATCAACGTATTATTCGATTGAAAGAGTAAAAAGGCGGGATAGATGATATGAATAAAACAGTATTACTTGTTGAAGATGAAAGAAGATTACGTGAAATCGTTAGTGATTATTTTCGTAATGAAGGCTTTGAAGTAATCGAAGCAGAAGACGGAAAAATAGCGTTAGAATTATTTGCAGAGCATGAAATTGATTTGATTATGTTAGATATAATGTTACCAGAAATAGATGGATGGTCTGTTTGCAGACGAATTAGAAAAGAATCAGCAGTACCAATCATTATGTTGACAGCCCGTTCGGATGAGGATGATACATTACTAGGGTTCGAATTAGGTGCAGATGAGTATGTAACGAAACCTTTCAGCCCGAAAGTGTTAGTAGCTCGCGCGAAGACATTATTGAAACGTGCGGATGGCGTGGTAGGAGTAGCGGAAGAAAATGCTATGTCCTTGGCTGGAATAGAAGTAAATCGTCTATCTAGAACTGTGTTAGTAGATGGAGAAGAAATTATATTGACACATAAGGAATTTGAACTTCTTGTTTATTTAATGGAGAACAAAGGAATTGTGTTGTCACGTCAACATTTATTAGATCAGTTATGGGGATATGATTACTACGGTGATGACCGAACGGTTGATACTCATATTAAAAAACTACGAAATAAGCTAGGAGATAAAGCGAAGCATATCGGTACTGTTATTCGAGTTGGTTATAAATTTGAAGAATAACCTTTAATTTACTATGCGCTTTGGCTTTGGGATATAGCAAATTTATACTCTCTTTTGTAGGTGGAATGTACAAAAAATACTTTTCTTGTCTACAATGTTAGATAAGAGTATTTTTTTAATTGGATTTCACGATGAGTTCACAAGAAGGACACAAAACGTGACTATACTGAAAATACGAATTCACCAGAGAGGGGAAGTAAACATGGGATATTACGACGGACCAAATTTAAATGAAGAGCATAGTGAAACGAGAGAAGTGAGAAAATCAGGTAGTAAAAAAGGTTATTTTTTCACAGGTTTAGTCGGAGCTGTAGTTGGGGCTGTCACAATTAGTTTTGCGGCACCATATATGCCATGGGCTCAAAATAATGGAGCGGCTGTATCATCATTCAGTTCGGATTCAAAAGTTGAAGGTACTGTAGTTCCTGTTGTCAATAAAGCAAAAAATGAAACTGATTTACCTGGTATGATTGAAGGCGCGAAAGATGTTGTTGTAGGTGTTATTAATATGCAACAAAGTGTTGATCCATTTGCAATGCAACCGACAGGCCAAGAGCAACAAGCTGGCTCAGGATCAGGTGTTATTTATAAAAAAGCAGGAAATAAAGCGTATATTGTAACGAACAACCATGTAGTAGATGGAGCAAATAAACTTGCTGTAAAACTAAGTGATGGTAAAAAGGTAGAAGCAAAGCTTGTAGGGAAAGACCCTTGGTTAGATTTAGCGGTTGTAGAAATTGATGGATCTAATGTAAATAAAGTTGCCACTTTAGGTGATTCAAGTAAACTTCGTGCGGGTGAAAAAGCGATTGCAATCGGTAACCCACTAGGTTTTGATGGAAGTGTAACGGAAGGTATTATTAGTAGCAAAGAACGTGAAATTCCAGTAGATATTGATGGCGATAAGCGTGCAGATTGGAATGCTCAAGTTATTCAAACAGATGCAGCGATTAACCCAGGTAATAGTGGTGGTGCGTTATTTAACCAAAACGGTGAAATAATTGGGATTAATTCAAGTAAAATTGCACAACAAGAAGTTGAAGGAATTGGATTTGCTATTCCAATTAATATTGCAAAGCCAGTTATTGAATCACTTGAAAAAGACGGAGTAGTGAAACGTCCAGCTCTTGGAGTAGGTGTCGTTTCATTAGAAGATGTGCAAGCTTATGCAGTAAATCAATTGAAAGTACCGAAAGAAGTAACAAACGGCGTTGTATTAGGTAAAATTTATCCAATATCACCTGCAGAAAAAGCTGGTTTAGAGCAATATGATATTGTAGTATCATTAGATGATCAAAAAGTAGAAAATTCACTTCAATTCCGTAAATATTTATATGAAAAGAAAAAAGTAGGCGAGAAAGTAGAAGTTACATTCTATCGTAACGGTCAAAAAATGACGAAAACAGCTACTTTAGCAGATAATTCAGCTACAAAGAATCAATAATTGAAATAAAAGAAAGTCTCTTTCATATTGAAAGAGACTTTCTTTATCGGCTATACTAAAGGAATAGGAGGGATAAATTATGACAATTGAAAACCCAACTCGTACGGAAATTGGTGAAGTATTAAAGAAAAGCAAAACGATCGCAGTTGTTGGATTATCGGATAAGCCAGAACGTACATCGTATATGGTTTCAAAAGCAATGCAAGATGCTGGGTATCGCATTATTCCAGTAAACCCAACAGTAAATGAGGTGCTTGGAGAAAAAGCAGTTTCTTCACTAAAGGATATTAAGGAACATGTTGACATTGTAAATGTATTCCGCCGTTCAGAATTTTTAATGGATGTTGCGAAAGAGTTTGTAGAGATTGATGCAGATGTTTTTTGGGCACAATTAGGAGTACAAGATGAAGATACATATAAACTTTTGCAAGAAACAGGCTATACTGTAATAATGGATCGTTGCATTAAAGTAGAACATGCGATGACAAAATAGTATAGGTTTTAAAGAGAGAAAGATTGATTCAGCCCTCGTTATAAATAAGTAGGGCCGATGAACGAGGTGTTCATCATGAGATTTTTTAAAGGCTGTTTTTGGGGATTGTTACTTGTTATCCCATTTTGGATATTGATCATTTGGATCATGATAAAGGTTTGGAATGTATAATCTTGGCATACATATCCATTTCTCGTTGACAAACGATTATTTTTCTGAAATAGTAGCCTAGAGGAATCCTTGTGAAAAAACAAGGATTTTTCTATTGAAAATGGTATATAAAAGAGATAAGATAACTTGCCAAAACTATAGTCGAGGCGTTATTCTATAATAGAAACATATGTTCTGATTTGATTAGGAAAGGGGCAAGGAGTTTGGCAAAGCATCAGTTCCAATATAATGAAGATGCAATTCAAGTGCTAGAAGGACTTGAAGCCGTTCGAAAACGCCCGGGTATGTATATCGGGAGTACGGATAGCCGTGGATTGCATCATTTAGTATATGAAATAGTAGATAACTCCGTTGATGAAGCGTTAGCGGGATTTGGCGACGAAATTTCTGTCGTAATACATAAAGATAATAGTATTAGCGTTATTGATAAAGGGCGAGGAATGCCTACGGGAATGCATAAACTTGGGAAACCTACACCTGAAGTCATTTTAACTGTACTTCATGCCGGTGGTAAGTTTGGTCAAGGTGGCTATAAAACAAGTGGTGGTTTACACGGTGTTGGGGCATCAGTTGTAAATGCCTTGTCAGAATGGTTAGTAGTGACAATTAAACGTGACGGAAATATTTATGAACAACGCTTTGAAAATGGTGGTATTCCTGCAACGACACTGGAGAAGATCGGGAAGACGAAAGAGTCTGGTACGACAATCCATTTTAAACCAGATACAACGATTTTCAGTACAACAAATTACAATTACGAAACATTATGTGAAAGATTACGTGAATCTGCATTCTTATTAAAAGGGATGAAAATCTCAATAAAAGATGAGCGAAATGATTTAGAAGATGTCTTTCATTATGAAACAGGAATCGAAGCTTTCGTTTCATACTTAAATGAAGAAAAAGATTCAATCCATCCGGTTGTATATTTTACTGGTGAACAAAATGGAATTGAGGCAGAGCTAGCTTTTCAATTTAACGATGGCTACTCAGAAAATATTCTTTCGTTTGTAAATAATGTACGTACAAAAGATGGTGGAACACACGAAGCTGGGTTTAAGACAGCAATGACACGTGTGTTCAATGAGTATGCTCGTAAAGTATCGTTATTAAAAGAAAAAGATAAAAACTTAGAAGGTACAGATATTCGTGAAGGTGTAGCGGCTATCGTTTCTGTACGTGTACCAGAAGAAGTACTTCAGTTTGAAGGGCAAACGAAAGGGAAACTTGGTACAAGTGAAGCTCGTTCTTCAATTGATGCAATTGTATCTGAGCATTTAGCTTACTTTTTAGAAGAAAATCCAGATGTTGCTACACTTCTTGTGAGAAAGGCAGTTAAAGCAGCGCAGGCACGTGAGGCTGCTCGTAAAGCGAGAGAAGAAGCGCGTACTGGTAAAAAGAAAAAGAAATCAGAAGGTACATTAAGTGGTAAGTTAACACCAGCACAATCACGTAACCCGCAAAAAAATGAACTGTACCTAGTAGAGGGTGACTCTGCGGGTGGTTCCGCAAAACAAGGTCGAGACCGACGTTTCCAAGCGGTATTACCGTTACGTGGTAAAGTAATCAATACAGAAAAAGCAAAACTTGCTGATATCTTTAAAAATGAAGAGATTAATACAATCATTTACGCTATTGGCGGTGGTGTAGGGAATGAATTCGCTGTTGAAGATATTAACTACGATAAAATTGTAATTATGACCGATGCTGATACAGATGGTGCGCACATTCAAGTATTGTTACTAACGTTCTTCTACAGATATATGAAACCACTTATCGAAGCTGGCAAAGTATTTATTGCACTTCCTCCTTTATACAAAGTAAGTAAAGGAAAAGGTAAGAGTGAAGTGATTGAGTATGCATGGTCTGATGAAGAATTAGATGGTGTAACGAAAAAAGTCGGTAAAGGCTATATGTTGCAACGTTATAAAGGACTTGGCGAAATGAATGCCGATCAATTATGGGAAACGACGATGAATCCTGAAACACGTACGTTGATTCGTGTGAAAATTGATGATGCATCAAGAGCGGAGCGCCGAGTTACGACATTGATGGGTGATAAAGTAGAACCTCGCCGTAAATGGATCGAACGAAATGTACAATTTGGTATGCAAGAAGAAGGAAACATTTTAGAAAATGAAATGATTATGGAGACGGAGGTGGAATAACATGCAGGCAGAGAAGTTTCATGACCTCCCGCTTGAAGACGTGTTAGGTGACCGCTTTGCACGTTATAGTAAATATATTATTCAAGATCGCGCGCTTCCAGATGCGCGTGACGGTTTAAAACCGGTACAAAGACGTATTTTATATTCCATGTATGTAGAAGGAAATGTACATGATAAAGCGTTTCGTAAATCAGCTAAAACAGTCGGTAACGTTATTGGTAATTACCATCCGCACGGTGATTCCTCTGTATATGAGGCGATGGTACGTTTAAGTCAAACTTGGAAAGTACGTAATGTTTTAGTTGAAATGCATGGTAATAATGGTAGTGTTGATGGCGATCCAGCAGCGGCAATGCGTTATACGGAAGCGCGATTATCACCAATTGCATCTGAGTTATTACGTGATCTTGATAAAGAAACAGTGGAATTTGTGTCAAACTTCGATGATACGAGTGAAGAACCTGTTGTATTACCAGCAATGTTCCCGAACTTATTAGTGAACGGATCTACAGGGATTTCAGCTGGTTATGCAACAGAAATTCCTCCGCATCACCTTGGGGAAGTAATTGATGCGACGATGATGCGTATTGATAAGCCGAATAGTACTGTTGATGATTTATTAACAGTTATGAAAGGGCCAGATTTCCCGACCGGTGGTATTATTCAAGGGATTGATGGTATTAAAAAAGCGTACGAAACAGGAAAAGGTAAAATTATTATTCGCGGAAAAGCGGAAGTTGAAACGATTCGTGGTGGTAAGCAACAAATCGTTATTACAGAAATTCCGTATGAAGTAAATAAAGCGAACCTTGTTAAAAAAATGGATGAATTACGTCTAGATAAAAAACTAGATGGAATTGCTGAAGTACGTGATGAGACAGATCGTACAGGTCTTCGTATCGTTGTAGAGTTAAAAAAAGAAGTAAATGCTGAAGGTATTTTAAATTATTTATATAAGAATACAGATTTACAAATTCCATATAACTTTAATATGGTTGCGATAAATAATCGTCGTCCTACACTTATGACGTTACCAAAAATTTTGGATGCATATATTGGACACCAAAAAGAAGTTGTAACAAAGCGTTCTCAGTATGAATTACGAAAAGCGGAAAATCGTCAACATATTGTTGAAGGTTTAATGAAAGCATTATCAATTTTAGATCAAGTAATCGAAACGATTAGATCTTCTAAAGATAAGCGTAATGCGAAAGATAACTTAAGTGCTAAATTCGGCTTTACAGAAGCACAATCAGAAGCAATCGTTTCGTTGCAATTATATCGTTTAACAAATACAGATATTACAGCACTAGAAAAAGAAGCGGATGAATTAAGTACAAAAATTGCAGAATTACAGGCAATTTTACAAAGTGAAAAAAGACTTCTTCAAGTTATTAAAACAGATTTGAAGAGAGTAAAGAAAACATATAGTGATGATCGCCGTGCTATTATTGAAGAACAAATTGAGGAAATTAAAATCGATGTGGAAGTGATGATTCCTCAGGAAGATGTCATCGTTACTGTAACGAAAGAAGGATATGTGAAACGAACAGGTTGGCGTTCACATAATGCATCGAACGGAAAAGACTTCGGTATGAAAGAGGGTGACATCTTACTGGAGCGATTCGATACGAATACGACAGAGACAGTCCTCTTATTTACGAATAAAGGAAACTATATATATCTGCCAGTATATGAAATGCCAGAAATTCGTTGGAAAGATTTAGGTCAACACGTTGCGAATCTCGTTTCACTCGAGCGGGATGAAATGATTATTTGGGCGACCGTCGTACCGAATTTTGAAGAAGAAAAACGATTTATCGTATTTGTTACACGAAATGGTATGATTAAGAAAACAGAATTAAACCAATATAAAGTTCAGCGTTATTCAAGAGCGTTCGTCGCTGTGAATTTGAAAAAAGATGATTATGTTGTAGATATATTTGCAACAGATGGAACGAGTGATATTGTTCTTGCAACCTATGGTGCATATGCACTTATTTTCCATGAGGATGAAGTAAGTCCAGTCGGTGTAAGGGCCGCTGGTGTGAAAGCAATTAACTTAAAAGAAGATGATTATGTCGCTTCTGGTAAACCGTTAAATGGTGACAAAGATCAACTTATTCTCGTTACGCAGCGCGGTGCTGTAAAACGTCTAAAAGCATCAGAAATTGAGAAATCAACGAGGGCGAAGCGAGGTCTTGTTATTTTCAAAGAGTTAAAACGTAATCCATACCGTATTGTCGGTATTGAAATTGTTAGAGACGATGAACTAGTTTACATGAAGACAGAGAAACACATCGTAGAAGAAATTGATCCGAAAGCGTATCGAAATAAAGACCGGTATAGTAACGGTAGTTTAGTGCTAGATGTTAACGATACAGGTGAAGTTATTGAAACGTGGACAAAAAAACGACCGGAATAAAAAAAGCATCTTGCTATGGATAATGGCAAGATGCTTTTTTCTAGGCAAATTATTATGTAAATAATAATAATCTTGTTATAATAACTGAATGAAATCGTTCTCATAAAGTGAAACTTTAATCAATCGGACTTTTACGAGCAGTTGATTCCTCAACTAATTTATTTACTTTCGCTGAATTTTGAGGTAGGGGGTCTTACTGTCCGTTAAAGCTTGATAAATGGAGGGGCAACATGAAAAAAATAGGTGTAGGGATTGTAGGATTTGGATTTTCTAGTACAACATTTCACATTCCATTATTACAAACGATAGAAGAATATGATATTCGTGCTATTTTATCATCAAAAGAAGAACTCGTGAAACAAGCATTACCAAATGCTGAAGTTGTTGGCACAATTGAAGAATTAGTAAAACGTGCTGATATTGACTTAGTGGTGATTACTTCACCAAATACAACTCATTTTCCATATGTAAAAGAAGCAATTTTACATGGTAAGCATGTAGTTGTGGAGAAGCCATTCGTTGTTTCAATTGAAGAAGGCGAAGAACTAATTTCATTAGCAAAACAGCACAATGTGGTGTTAAGCGTATATCATAATCGCCGTTTTGATAATGATTTCTTAACGATAAAGAGATTGTTAGAAGAAAACAGAATAGGGAATCTATACGCATATGAAGCACATTTCGATCGTTTTCGTCCACATGTACGTGATCGCTGGAGAGAAAAGAATTTACCAGGATCAGGTATATTATATGATTTAGGATCGCATTTAATTGACCAAGCATTGTCATTATTTGGGAAACCAGATGCGATAAGTGCAGATGTAATCAAACAACGACCAGGTGCAGAAATTGATGATTACTTCCATGTTATACTCCACTACGGTGTTAAACGTGTCACTTTACATAGTAGCAGTTACGTAAAGCAAGCAGGTCCACACTTTACACTGCATGGAGATAAAGGTTCTATCGTGAAATACGGTATGGATTCACAGGAAGAACAATTAAAAAATGGAATGAAGCCAGGCGATAACGGTTATGGAGTAGACGCTGAAGAGAATTTTGCTACTTTACATACGGAAGAAAAGCTAGAGCGTATTTCGACAGAAGTTGGCTGTTATGACATGTATTATAAAGGTGTAAGAGATAGTATTGTAAATGGTGAGAAACCACCTGTAACAGCACAAGAAGGCTTGGAAGTTATTCGACTTATTCAATTAGCGATTGAAAGTAGTGAAACGGGTAGAGTCATCAATGTAAAATAAAAAAAGACACGAATTTCGTGTCTTTTTTTATTAGGCATATGTGAATATGACTAATTATTTAGTTTAATCGCTTGTCATACATTAACTGAATTTGTATGCCGTAAGGATCTTCAATAATCCCATATGCTTCACTAAATATATTTTTTTCTAGCGGAGAGATTATTTTCACATGCTTATTAGAAATTAAATTATTATAAAATCTTTGTATTTCTTCTAAATTAGCGCTTTGAATGCAAAGCGACATGTTATTTCCAACGTTATAACGTTCATTAGGCTTCATTGTATCTTCTGCTATCATTAGCTTTGTATTCCCGATTTGTAAAACAGAGTGAGCAATATAATCTTTATTTTCACTTGTAATTTTAAAAGAACGATCTCTTTTGGCCAATTCTTCATACGTAACAACCATTAGCTTCTTTGCTTCTAAATTACGTGTATAAAAGTTAATTGCCTCCTTTGCTTGCCCATTCATTGAAAGAAAAATAGCTATTTCTAATGTCATAAATTTATAGCTCCTTTATTAGTTAATAATTATAATATAGACTAAAAAGGTTTCAATACATGACACCTTTCAGGAGGGGAATATGAAAAAAACGGAACGAATAAATGACATGCTTATTTTCTTAAATAATAAAAGATATTTTAATTTAAAAGATTTAATGGCTAGATATGATATTTCTAAAAGTACTGCTTTACGAGATATTCAATCATTGGAAGAAATAGGTGTGCCAATATATTCTGAATTAGGTAGAAATGGAAGTTATAAAATTATAGAAAATAGTGTGTTATCACCAATTTATTTTAGTGTGGATGAAATGTATGCGTTATACTTTTCGATTCTTACATTAAATGGATACAAGACAAAACCATTCAATATAGAAAGTATTGCTCTTGAAAATAAATTTAAACATGTATTACCTGATAATGTGCGTAAAAATATTTCAATTATGGAACGAACGCTTTCTTTTGAAGTAACAAATCATAGTAATTTTAGTCCGTTCTTAAAAGAAATTTTACAGGGGATTTTTGCTGAGCAAGTTTATCATTTAACATATTTAAAAAAAGATGAGGAGAAAGTATTAGTCGCCCAATTTATTCGAATAGAATCTAAATTTGGCCAGTGGTATGCTAAAATCTTTAATTTTGAGACAAATAATGTTCAAATACTTAGATGTGATAAAATTCTTTCTATTATGGAAACAAGCAATACGAATTCAAAAAATCTTGAAGAATTACTAAGTTACCTTACTACTTTTCACAGAAAGCCTGATGCAATTGATTTTCGTGTCATCGTTAATCAAAAAGGAAAAGATATTTTCGATAAAGAGAATTATCCTTCTATGAGGATACAAAAAGAAAATGAAAACTATACTATAACAGGCTATTTTAACAAGCAAGAATTTGATTTTATTTCAAGTTATTTTCTGAATTTCGGTGAAACGATTATTTCAATTCAGCCTGTTATGCTAAAAGAGTTAATCTACAATAAGGTGTTATCTATTAAGCAGCATTTAACTTTTTTAAGTTAAAATTTGTTTTAGTCTTTTTTTTGACATGAAAAAGCCCTTGAGATTTCAATATCCAAAGGGCTTTTTTTGTGAGGGTATTTGTTCTTTAGAAACATTATTTTTGTGGAACAGAAAGTCCATAAAAGAACATCGTAACGATATCTTGTATATGTTTTTCACGATCTCCTTCAAGAAGTTGTGCCCCAAAATCATCACCTAATTTAGTAAACATTTGAATGTAAAGTAACATCATTTCTTTAGTAAGATGGGGATTAATTTCATTATTGCGCTGTGCTTGTTCTAATATTTCTAAATACCATGGCAGTATTTTTTCATTTTGATAACTATAAATAAACTCTCGGAGAATTTCATCTCTTTGCATCATTTGTAGTAACATATCAGGCTGAAATAACCCGCCAGTATTCATTTTTCTTACAATCATTTTTTGCATCATATCATGAAAAGGTAATTTTTCTTCAGCAATCTCTTTATAATATTGAAATTCAGATATGATAAATTCTTGTATAAGCTCCCTAAATAACGCATCTTTACTTCCAAAATGATTATAAATGGTAACTTGAGAAACGTTAGCTTTTTTTGCAATAAGTTCTATTTTCACTTCATTAAATCCACGTTCTGAAAATAATTTAAAGGCCGCATCTTTAATGGCACGTTTTTTCTTTTCTTTCACTTTTTCAAAGCCGTTCAATACAATCACCTCAATAAAAATATACAAGAAAATATAGATGAAAACAATATTTTTGAAATATGGACATATAAATATTTCAAAAAGTTGTTGCGAATATGAAAGATGAGGAGTACAATAATTTTGAAATATCACATATTAAATATTTCAAAAAATGAGGTGGAATTATGATTTCAGTTCAAAATGTCACAAAACAGTTTTCAAATGGAAAAGGTTTGTTTCATATAACCTTTGATGTAAAAGAAGGGGAAGTTTTTGGCTACTTAGGACCAAATGGTGCCGGGAAATCCACAACAATTCGTAATTTAATGGGATTTATAAAACCGACAGCTGGGAAATCATCAATTTTCGGATTAGATTGTTGGAATGAAGCAGCGAAAATTCAAAGACAAGTCGGATATTTACCGGGAGAAATTTCTTTTATTGAAGGAATGAACGGATTAGAGTTTTTAAAGTTAATGCAAGGAATGCGTGGGCTAAAGGATACGAAAAGACGTGATGAACTAATAGAACGTCTGCAATTCGATGTGAAAACACCGATTCGAAAAATGTCTAAAGGAATGAAGCAAAAAGTAGGAATTGTTGCTGCTTTTATGCATGATCCGGAAGTATTAATTTTAGATGAACCGACATCGGGACTCGATCCACTTATGCAGCAAGTGTTTATAGATTTAATATTAGAGGAAAAGCAAAGAGGAAAAACGATTCTTATGTCTTCACATATATTCACGGAGATTGAGCGTACATGTGACCGAGTAGCGATTATTAAAGATGGGCGCCTTGTAACAGTTGAAAATATTCATGATTTACAAAGCATGAGACGACAAGTGATAGATGTAACAGTATCGTCGCAAGAAGAAATTGAGTCTCTTACAAAGTGTGATTTGCAATTTGAAGCGGTGAAAGGTAGAGAAGCATCGATTATTGTACAAGGAAACTATCAAACGGTTTTACAAACACTTTCAAACTATAATGTAACGGCACTTCAAACGAGAGCAATGGATTTAGAACATTTATTTATGCATTATTACGATAAGAAAGAAGGGGTAAAGCATGAATAAGCAATTGTTTTTAGCTAGTTTGAAAGAGACACAAAAAAGTATTTTGAGTTACGCAACTGGTGCAGCTCTTTATTTATGGTTATTAATTTGGATATTCCCTTCAATGGTATCAGCGAAAGGGTTAAATGAATTAATAAGTGCTATGCCTGATAGTGTGAAAAAAATTGTTGGCATGGAAAGTCCGATTCAAAACGTAATGGATTTTTTAGCTGGCGAATATTATAGTCTATTATTTATTATTATTTTAACAATTTTTTGTGTAACAGTTGCAACGCATTTAATTGCTCGTCATGTAGATAAAGGAGCAATGGCATACTTGTTAGCAACACCTGTATCTAGAGTGCAAATTGCAATCACGCAAGCGGCTATTCTTATATTGGGACTACTGATAATTGTAGCTGTTACGTATGTAGCGGGTATAGTAGGTGCAGAATGGTTTTTAGAAGATAATAACTTAAATAAAGAATTATTCCTGAAGATAAACGTAGTCGGAGGGCTAATATTTTTAGTCGTTAGTGCTTATTCATTTTTCTTTTCTTGTATATGTAATGACGAAAGAAAGGCACTTAGCTACTCAGCAAGTTTAACAATTTTATTTTTCGTAACGGATATGGTAGGTAAATTAAGTGATAAGTTAGAGTGGATGAGAAATATATCATTATTTACGCTATTTCGTCCGAAAGAAATTGCTGAAGGAACGTACAATATATGGCCAGTAAGTATAGGTTTAACTGCTGGAGCTCTTTGTATTTTCATCGTAGCAATTGTAGTGTTTAGAAAAAGGGATTTACCGTTGTAAAGTAGAAAGTCCACTGATAGAGTGGGCTTTTTTTGATGAGGAGAAAGAAACAGTAAACAAAAACATAGGCAAAAGTAGGCATATATAGTAAAAAGTAATTATGAAACAATATAAACCATAAGAATTTTCAGAAATGCTTAATGTCGCTGTTAAGACATTACAAAGGTGGGACAATCAAGGTGTTTTAACTGCTTACCGAAACCCAAAAGGAAGAAGATACTATACAGAAGAACAGTATAAGGAATATATGGGTATTCAAGAAGAAAATAAAGTAGGCAAAGTAGTTAGTTACACAAGAGTATCAAATCCAGGTCAGAAAGATGATTTAGAAAATCAGGTTGAGTTTTTAAAAACATTCGCAAATGCACGAGGGATGATTGTAGATGAGGTTATCAAAGATATTGGTAGCGGATTAAACTACAAAAGAAAACAGTGGAATAAACTGATTGACAGTTGTATGGAAAGAAATATTTCGACTATCATCATTGCACACAAAGATAGATTTGTACGTTTTGGATATGATTGGTTTGAAAAGTTTCTTCGTAAAATGGGGGTGAAAATTATGATTGTTAACAATGAAAAACTATCTCCTCAAGAAGAACTTGTTCAGGATTTAATATCTATCATTCATGTATTTAGCTGTAGAATATATGGGTTGAGAAAATACAAAAAGAAAATGTCGGAGGATGAAGACTTATGAAAAGAACATATTTAATAGAAATCAAACCGACAACTGAACAAGTTAGTAAAATCCGTCAAACTATTGGGGTGTGTCGATATGTATATAACCTGTATATCTTTAAAAATAAAGAGGCATATGAGTCGGGTGGGGAATTTCTTAGTGGCTATGACTTTTCCAAATGGCTAAACAACATTCATACAAAAGAGTGTGACCAGTGGATTAAAGAAGTGTCGAGCAAAGCGGTAAAACAAGCGATTATGAATGGAGATAAAGCTTTTAAGCGATTTTTTAAAGGTTTATCTAAGTTTCCACGATATAAAAAAAAGAAGAAGCAAGATGTGAAGTGCTACTTTCCGAAAAACAACAAAACAGATTGGACAGTAGAAAGACATAGAGTAAAAGTTCCTACAATTGGTTGGATAAGGTTAAAAGAGTATGGATATATTTCCAAAAATACAACTGTAAAAAGTGGTACAGTATATCAAAGAGCAGGAAGATACTATGTGTCTATACTCTGTGAAGTGAAAGGGGGAAAACCAAATGCAACTCTCAATGCAGTAGGTATAGGAATTGATTTGGGAATTAAAGACTTCGCTGTACGTAGCGATGGAAAAACTCACAAAAATATAAATAAAACAGTACAAGTAAAAAAGATAGAAAAACGCTTAAAACGTGAACAACGCTCTTTATCACGCAAATTTGAAAATATAAGAAAGAGAGGTGAACAACCTGTTACTAATAAAAGAGCGAATATAAACAAAAATATTCTTAGGGTGCAAAAACTACATGCTAGGCTAGCAAATATTCGATTAGCGTATGTAAAGTCTATTGTAAATGATGTGGTGAAAACCAAGCCAACGTTTATTACAGTAGAAGATTTGAATGTGAAAGGTATGATGAAGAACAAACATCTATCTAAAGCTGTAGCGCAACAATGTTTTTATGCTTTTAAAACATGGTTATCAACGAAATGTAGGGAATATGGAATTGAACTACGGCAAGCGGACAGATTCTATCCATCTTCTAAAATATGTTCATGTTGTGGTCAAAAAAAGTCAGATTTAAAGCTGTCTGACCGAGTATATACATGTGATTGTGGAAATGTAATAGATAGAGATTTAAATGCACCTATCAACCTTTTACAAGCAAAAAAATATACAATACTAACGTAAATAGATTGTATATATGCATGGTGGGCTACATCGGAATTTACGCCTGTGGAGTGTCACAGCAAACTGTAGTAGCAAGTGATTAGCGAGGCAGGGCACGTAGAAGCAGGAATACTCTAAGAATATACATTTGTCTATATTTTTAGTAGCAGGAAACGAATGAATCATTTGTTCCGGGTGCAGCTATATGTAAATGATATTGAAAAGTCATTATTGTTTTATGAAGAAGTAATTGGTTTAACGCTGTATAAAAGAAGTATGCATGGAGCTCGTTTTAATCATGACCAGTTTTCTTTATTACTAGTTAGTGATTCAAGATTGAATGAAAATCACTATTTTTACAATCGAAAAGAGATGAAGGGGAATGGCTTTGAACTAATTATTGTTGTCAATCGGATTGAAGAAGTATATGAACGCTGTAAAGAGAATCGGTGCACAATACAAGAAGAAATTCAAACTTATCCATGGGAGATGAGAGGATTTAAAATTGTGGATCCAGATGGGTATTTCCTTAGAATTACATCTGAGTAAAGGTAAACATGAAGAATGTTTACCTTTTTTTATATAAATATTCAAAAAAATGAACCTTTTTCTAGGCTCATCCGTCTAATACATGTAAAGTTAAATTTGAAGTGAGGATGAAACAGGAGGAGCAATTGTGAAAGTAATCCCTTTATATAAAATGATTATAAAAGAAGAAACCGATGTTTCTTTAGCGAAAAAAGGTGATCATGAAGCGTTTATGGCGCTTATACATACAGAAAAAGTGAAGATGTATCGCATTGCAAAGGCTATGTTACGCGATGAGACAAATATTGAGGATGCGATACAGGCAACAATTTTAAAAGCTTATGAAAATATAAAAAACTTAAAGAAAGAAGAGTTTTTTCAAACTTGGTTAATTCGAATTTTGATAAATGAGTGTAACAACATTATTAGATCATACAAAAAGATAATGGTAATAGAAGAAAGTGATTACAATATGAGTGCTTATGATCAGTATGAAGATATAGATTTGTGTAATGCGATTCAATCATTACATGAAGAGTTAAGAGCTGTTACGGTGCTTTTTTATTATGAAGATATGAATCAAGAAAGTATAGCGAAGCTTTTAGAAATACCAAAAGGAACAGTGAAATCGAGATTGTCACGTGCGAGGGAACAACTGCAAAAACAATTAAAGATGGAATAGGGGGTGCAAAGGATGGATAATGAAAAATTATTTGATGAGAAATTAAAAAAGAGAATAAAAGAAGAGAATGTTATAGTACCGACAGAGTTAAATGAAAAGATTAATAGTACACTACATAATCTTCCGGTAAAAAAGAAAGGTTACAGAGTTTATATGATGGTTATAAGTGCTGCTGTTCTAGCACTTTCAATCGTATCTATGTCGGAGTTCTCTGATCAAATTTTTGCTCAAAACGGAGGAGTATTTGAATACGTAAAGAAAAAGGCGTTTTCTGATTATGAAAATGAAGAAGAAATAAAATCAAATGTAAATTATTCAGATAAAGAAAAGATTCATCAAAAGATGCTGGATTCTATTGATCATTTTAAAAATATTTCAGGACAATTTGAGGAATATTCTAGCTCGTCAAGAATTGCTACAACATACAAATATGCGATTGATACGGAGACCAAAAGAGGTATCTCTTCGAAAGAAGATAAACTAGCGAAAAAACGAACCATTATATATAACGAGGGCAAGAAAATAGAATTTGATGATGAGAAGTATACATATAAAGAGATAAAATGGAGCTCGAAAGAAAGAAACAATGAACTATTAAAATTAAATCCTACGGAAAGGTTATTGAGAAAATCGGGTGAGAAAAAAAGATATGATGATGAATATGTGGGATTCGCGAAGTATAGTATTCAATCAGAATTTGCAGATCTATTAATTCGATATAAAGATTGGAATTATAAAGAAACGAAGTATCTTGGACTGGATTGCTACAAAATAGAAGGGACAATAAATATAGAAATGCCTGTAAGTACATCTGAAGATTTAAGAGGGAAATTTGAAATGGTTGTAGAGAAAAATACAGGGATTATGCTCAAGTTCCTTAGTTTCCACGAAGGTATGATTCAATATTCAATCACGACCGAATGGATACAAATAAACAAAGGATTGAAAGAGAATGCATTTCAAAAGGAAAGCGCTAATTATGAGAAATTGAAAAATATATTAGATGAATAGAAAACGGAGGAAACGATATGGAGAATCACTCTTCTTCAAGAGAAAAGGAAAATAAACGAAAATATAAAAAGACAACGATAATAAGTGTATTGTTAGCAATATTACTATTTGGCGGAGTTGGATATGGTACTTACGTATATATGAAAACTTCTAATCTCGTACAAAAATCAAATGTTAATTTAGCACGTGGTGAAAAATCAAAATTACGTGAGGAAACTGTAAAACCGATCACCAATAATGTTTCACTTTTAATTATGGGAATTGATGAAAATCCAGAACGACAAAAGGAGTATAATGGTGCATTTCATACAGATGCACTACTGTTAGCTACTTTTAATAAAGATGATAAGACTGTGAAATTAACGAGCATACCACGTGATACATACACATATGTACCAGTAGAAAAGAAAAAAGATAAAATAACGCATGCATATGGAAGTGGTTCCGTTAAAAATGGTAAAGATGGAGGACCGCAAGCTTCAGTGGAAGCGGTAGAAAAATTGTTACAAGTGCCTGTTGATTATTTTGTGAAGTTTAATTTTAATGCATTTACTAAAATTGTGGATGGATTAGATGGGATTGAAGTAAATGTCCCAGTTGAATTTACAGAGCAAAATAGTAAAGATGAACCTGACGCAATCCATTTGAAAAAAGGACTACAAACATTAACAGGGGAAGAAGCACTTGCACTGGCAAGAACGCGTCATATTGATAGTGATGCAATGAGAGGTCAGCGCCAACAACTTGTTATGGAAGCGATGTTAAGTAAATTAAAAAGTGTAGGATCAATTACGAAGCTAGAAAAAATAGTTGAGGCAGTTGACGGCGATTTTAAAACAAACTTAGTAATGGATGATATTTTATCTTTTTATAAATACGGTTTAAACGGTTCAGTTGAAAAAATACAATTAGCTGGTGATGATTTATATTTACCTAATGGTCCAAATGGGAAACGTGTATATTATTATAATCCTAATAAAAAAGATTTACAGAGTTTAAGTAATACGCTTAGAACACATCTAGGATTAAGTGAAAAGCAGATTGAGGAGAATTAAAGCAGGCATAATGTCTGCTTTTTTATTACGTTTAATAGTATGACATTTAAAATTAAATGTTATATACTATTTTCAAATTATGGATAATAGCGTAACATAATAATGTGATTTAAGTTAAATAGCAGGGGGGCTATTACATAAAATACATCATTAGCAATTATTGAAATCGTATGGGAGAAATGAAAGAAACAGGGGAGTATTAAAAATGAGAATTGTAAAGAATTTAACATTCCAAGTTATTGTGGCGATTATTTGTGGTATTGCAGTAGGGGCCATTTGGCCTAGTGTTGGACAAGAGATGAAGCCAATTGGTGAAACGTTCATCAATATGATTAAAATGGTTATTGCACCAATCATCTTTTTAACAATTGTGCTTGGGATTGCAAGTATGGGAAGTATGAAAAAGGTAGGTCGTGTTGGCGGGAAGGCACTATTATATTTTGAAATTGTTACAACAGCGGCTTTACTTATTGGTATCATCGTAGCGAATGTTGTACGTCCAGGAGATGGATTAGATCCTTCAAAACTAAAGGGCGGAGATGTTTCACAATATGTACAAAGCGGGCAAGAAATGAAATGGATGGATTTCTTTTTACATATTGTGCCGTCTAACATGTTTTAAGCATTTGCAAAAGGTGACATTTTACAAGTTTTGTTCTTCTCCATTTTATTCGGTGCAGGGTTAACGATGTTAGGGAAAAATGGACAACCGGTAATCGACTTTTTTGAAAGATTATCGAAAGTATTTTTTAACATTTTATCAATTGTAATGAAATTAGCACCGGTTGGAGCATTCGGTGGAATGGCGTTTACAATTGGCAAATATGGTTTAAGTACACTTATTCCACTCGGTAAATTAATGATTTGTGTATATGCAACAATGGCATTATTTGTTTTTATTGTTTTAAATTTTATTTGTAAATTTTACAAATTTAGTTTGTGGAAATATTTAGCGCATATTAAAGAAGAATTACTTATTGTTCTTGGGACATCATCATCAGAATCAGTATTGCCTCGAATGATGACAAAGATGGAAGACTTCGGATGTTCGAAGCCGGTAGTAGGTTTAGTCATTCCGACAGGATACTCTTTTAATCTAGATGGAACGACAATTTATTTATCGATGGCTACTATATTTTTAGCTCAAGTCTTTCACGTCGATCTTTCACTAGGTCAACAATTAACTATAATAGCTATTTTGTTAGTTACATCTAAAGGAGCAGCAGCAGTAACAGGTGGAGGTTTTATTGTATTAGCATCTACGTTATCTGCAATGAATGTTATCCCATTAGAAGGGTTAGCACTATTACTCGGTGTAGATCGTTTCATGTCAGAAGCACGTGCTATCGTCAATTTAATTGGTCACGGTATTGCGACTGTAGTTGTTGCAAAAAGTGAAAATGAATTTGATGATGAGAAGTATACGAGAGTAGTAGAGGAAATGAAAAGAGAAAAAATGGCCGGGTAAAAAGTCAGCTTTGCTGACTTTTTTATTTTTGTAGAAAAGAGGTTTGTTACGATATACATTATTTATTAACAATAATTTACAAGTGTTTTATAGTGAGGGGATATAAAGACTATTAAATCAATACATAGAATTCAATGAGGTATAGTGTTTTAAAAGATTATGGAATTTTTATGAATATTACTGTAAAAAAATAATTTTTTAAAAATTTTCAATAATAACACTTTACAAAACTCGAAAAATTAGTAGAATAATAGTTAATAAGAATCTTCTGATAAATATATAAAGAAAAACAGAATTATCAGAAAATTCTTAAATGAGAGCGTTAAGAATTAGGGAGGGTACAGAAAGTGAAAAAGAAAAAAATCAAAAAATTAACAGCAGTTGTAGCACCAGTTTTAGCAATGAGTATGGCATTAACAGCATGTTCTACATCAGGTGGAGATAAGAAGACAAGCACAAACTCTAGCTCTGGCGGAGATAGCAAATCAGAAGAGAAATTAGCAGCGAAACAAGTATTAAATCGTACTGAAACAAATGAAATTCCAACGATGGATACTTCTAAAAATACAGATACATTAGGTTCTCAAATTTTAGGGAACACAATGGAAGGTTTATATCGATTAGATAAAGATAACAAACCAATCCCAGCTGCGGCAGAATCAAGCACGAAGAGTGAGGATGGTAAAAAATATACATTTAAATTACGTAAAGATGCAAAATGGTCAAACGGTGATCCTGTAACAGCGAAAGATTTCGTATATGCATGGCAACGTTTATTAGATCCAAAAACAGCTGCTGAGTATGCATTCATTGCATTCCCAATTAAAAATGCAGAAGCAGTTAATAAAGGTGAAAAACCTGTAACGGAACTAGGAGTAAAGGCAGTAGACGATCTTACTTTAGAAGTTGAATTAGATCAAGCAGTACCATACTTCTTAAACTTAGTAGCATTCCCATCTTACTATCCATTAAATGAAAAGTTCGTAAAAGAAAAAGGGGATAAATACGGTTTAGAGTCTGATACAACAGTATATAACGGACCGTTCGTTCTTACTGATTGGAAGCATGAGCAAGGCTGGAAACTGAAGAAAAACGATCAATATTGGGATAAAAAGACAGTAAAACTAGATGAAATTAACTATAGCGTAGTAAAAGAAGTAGCTACAAGAGTAAACTTATATGATACAAATGCAGTTGATTTCGCGCTATTAACAGGTGAATTCGTTGATAAGTATAGAAGTAATAAAGAAGAATTTGGCACATACTCACAAGTAAGTACTTACTTCTTACGTATGAACCAAAAACGTGGCGGACAAGATACACCGTTAAAGAGCCAAAAATTACGTGAAGCAATCGCACTTTCAATCGATAAAAAGAATTTAGCAAACGTTATTTTAAATGATGGATCTAAACCTGCGGACTTCTTAGTACCAAAAGGATTAGCAACTGGACCAGACGGTAAAGACTTCCAAGAAACATTTAAAAATGGTATTAAACCAGATGCGAAAAAAGCAGCAGCTGCATGGGATGAAGCGAAAAAAGAGCTTGGGAAAGACCAAGTTACAATTGAGCTATTAAACTATGACACTGGTAATGCGAAAAAAGTTGGGGAATATGTAAAAGATCAAATTGAGAAAAACTTAAAAGGTGTAACTGTTAATATTAAACTTCAGCCATTCAAACAAAAGTTGAAATTAGAAACAGAGCAAGACTATGATTTATCATATGCTGGTTGGGGACCTGACTACGCAGATCCAATGACATTCTTAGATATGTTCCAGTCTAATCATTCTCATAACCAAATGAGCTTCGCTGATCCGAAGTATGATGATATGATCAAAAAAGCTGGCACTGAATTAATGGGTGACGCGAAGAAACGTTGGGAAGAGCTAGGAAAAGCTGAGAAATTACTTCTTGAGCAAGATGTAGCACTTGTACCGTTATACCAACGTGGTGATGCTTATGTTAAAAAGCCAAATGTAGAAGGTATTGTTCACCATAATATTAGTCCAGAGTATAGCTTCAAATGGACATATATCACTGAAAAAGGTGGAAAATAATTTTAAATAATGATGCTTCTTTAAGTGGATATATGCAAGTTCTTAACTTGTTTTGGTAGTGAGAATTTTATTGTCCACAATAGAAAGATAAAATGATAGAGCATTTCAAAAGTAGACTATTTACTTTTGGAATGCTCTTTTATTATGAGATTAAATGTAAATAAACTAATGGATATAAGGAAGATGGTACTTATATAGTAATAATTGTAAAAAAACTTTTTACTATCACAAAAAAATAATTTTTAGAATATTTTAAAAATAACTTTACAAACTCAGAAAAATTAGTAGAATATTAATTAATAAGAATTTTCTGATAACTAGTTATTAGAAAATCTCAAAAATTAGTTTCGTACATATAATTGGGGAGGGTACAAAAATGAAGAAAAAGATGAAAAAGTTCACGGCGGTTGTAGCGCCAGTTTTAGCGATGAGTATGGCGTTGACAGCGTGTTCTGGATCTGGTGGGGAGAAGAAATCAACTACGACGTCTAGTGGTGGTGGGGAAGAGAAAAAATCAGAAATTAAATACGCAGCGAAACAAGTGTTAAATCGTACAGAGAATCAAGAAATTCCGACGATGGATGTTTCAAAATCTACTGATACACTAGGCTCTCAAATTTTAGGGAACACGATGGAAGGTTTATATCGATTAGATAAAGATAATAAGCCAATCCCAGCGGCTGCAGAATCTAGTACGAAAAGCGAGGATGGTAAAAAATATACATTTAAACTGCGTAAAGATGCAAAATGGTCAAACGGTGATCCTGTAACAGCGAAAGATTTCGTATACGGATGGCAACGTTTACTTGATAAAAATACAGCGGCAGAATATGCGTTTATTGCTTACTATATTAAAAACGCAGAAGCAATTAATAAAGGTGAAAAACCTCTAACAGATTTAGGAGCAAAAGCGGTAGATGATTATACGCTAGAAGTAGAATTAGAAAAGCCAGTACCATATTTCTTGAATTTAATGGCATTTCCATCATACTATCCTTTAAATGAAAAGTTCGTCAAAGAAAAAGGAGATAAATTCGGTTTAGAAGCAGATACAACGTTGTATAACGGACCGTTCGTTATGGCTTCATGGAAACATGAACAAGGATGGCAGCTAAAGAAAAATGATAAGTATTGGGATAATAAGACTGTAAAATTAGAAGAAATTAATTATAGTGTAGTAAAAGAAGTTGCGACGAAAGTAAACTTATATGATACAGGATCAATTGACTTTACATTACTATCTGGAGAATTCGTTGATAAATATAAATCGAACAAAGAGGAGTACGGTGAGTACTCAGAAGCAAGTACATTCTTCTTACGTTTAAATCAAAAGCGTAACGGACAAGATACACCGTTAAAGAGCAAAAAACTTCGTGAAGCAATCGCGTTATCAATTGATAAAAAAGGCTTAGCAAACGTTATTTTAAATAACGGTTCAAAAGCAACAGATCAATTAGTACCAAAAGGGCTTGCGACAGGACCAGACGGTAAAGATTACCAAGATACATTTAAAAATGGTTTGAAATATGATCCGAAAAAAGGTGCAGCAGCTTGGGAAGCAGCGAAAAAAGAACTTGGAAAAGACCAAGTGACAATTGAATTACTAAGCTATGATGATGGAACTGCGAAGAAAATCGCTGATTACTTTAAAGATCAAATTGAGAAAAATTTAAAAGGTGTAACGGTTAACACGAAAATTCAGCCGTTCAAACAAAAACTGAAATTAGAGTCGGCGCAAGATTATGAAGTTTCATTTGCAGGTTGGAGCCCAGATTATTCGGATCCAATGACATTTATTGATATGTTTGAATCGAAGAGCCCGTATAACCAAATGAGTTATTCGAATCCAAAGTACGATGAAATGGTAGCAAAAGCAGGTAATGAATTATTGTCTGATCCGAAGAAGCGTTGGGAAACGTTAGGAAAAGCAGAGAAATTGTTCCTTGAAGAAGATGCAGGATTAGTTCCTTTATATCAAACAGGAAGAGCATATGTAATGAAGCCGAATGTAAAAGGAATTGTGAAACATAACATTAGTCCAGAATATAGCTTTAAGTGGGCTTATGTAACGGAAGGTAAATAATATAAAAGAGCGTTTTAAAAGTAGATACATTACTTTTAAAACGCTCTTTTACTATTCAATTTAATTAAATAGAGAAGAATAAGAAAAGTGGTACTGACATATAGTAGATGGGGGAGAATTCGTATAGTAATAATAGTAAAATACATAGTTACTATAAAAATAAAATAATTGAAACTTCAAAAGTGAAGGTAATTAACAGAATGTTTATTGGTGAACAGGTACTAATCACTAAGTTAACTGAAAATCTCTCAAAGTTAGTTTCGTACATATAATAGGGGAGGGTACAAGAATGAAGAAAAAGATGAAAAAGTTCACGGCAGTTGTAGCGCCAGTTTTAGCAATGAGTATGGCTTTAACAGCATGCTCTTCTGGATCTGGTGGGGAGAAGAAACCGACTACAACGTCTAATAATGGTGGAGAAGAGAAGAAATCTGATATTAAATATGCGGCAAAGCAAGTGCTAAATCGTACAGAAACGAATGAAATTCCGACAATGGATACTTCAAAAAGTACAGATACGCTTGGTGCACAAATTTTAGGGAATACGATGGAAGGGTTATATCGCCTTGATAAAGATAATAGGCCAATCCCAGCTGTAGCAGAATCTAGCACGAAAAGCGAGGACGGTAAAAAATATACGTTTAAACTACGTAAAGATGCAAAGTGGTCAAATGGTGATCCAGTAACGGCAAAAGATTTCGTATTTGCATGGCAACGTCTAGTAGATCCAAAAACAGCTGCTGAGTATGCATTTATTGCTTACTATATTAAAAATGCAGAAACAATTAATCAAGGCAAAGCAGAAGTTTCTACGTTAGGTGTAAAAGCGGTAGATAATTATACGCTTGAAGTTGAACTAGAAAGACCAGTACCATATTTCTTGAATTTAATGGCATTTGCGTCATACTATCCATTAAATGAAAAATTCGTAAAAGAAAAAGGGAATAAATACGGTTTGGAGTCTGATACAACAGTATATAACGGACCTTTTGTTCTTACTGATTGGAAGCATGAGCAAGGCTGGAAATTAAAGAAAAATGATCAGTACTGGGACAAAAAGACTGTAAAACTAGATGAAATCAACTTTAGTGTAGTAAAAGAACCAGCTACTAGAGTAAATTTATATGATACAGGTGCAATTGATTTCGCACTTTTATCAGGTGAATTTGTTGATAAGTATAGAAATAATAAAGAGGAGTTTGGCGCATATTCGGAAACGAGTACATTTTACTTACGTCTAAACCAAAAACGTGGTGGGCAAGATACACCGTTAAAGAGCAAAAAACTACGTGAAGCAATTGCATTATCAATTGATAAAAAAGCTTTAACAAATGTCATTTTAAATGATGGTTCAAAACCAGTGGATTACTTAGTGCCAAAAGGTTTAGCTAGTGGATCAGATGGTAAAGATTTCGCAGAAACGTTCAAGAATGGTTTAAAACAAGACTCCAAAAAGGCAGCGGCAGCTTGGGAAGCAGCGAAAAAAGAACTTGGAAAAGATCAAGTAACAATTGAACTGTTAAATTATGATACTGGTAATGCGAAAAAAGTTGGGGAATATGTAAAAGATCAAGTTGAAAAGAATCTAAAAGGCGTCACAGTAAATATTAAACTGCAACCATTTAAGCAAAAACTAAAATTAGAATCAGATCAAGATTATGATTTTTCATATGGTGGTTGGAATCCGGATTATGCGGATCCGATGACATATCTTGATATGTTTGAGACGAAAAATTCGCAAAACCAGATGAGCTACTCAAATTCAAAATATGATGACATTATTAATAAAAGTAAGACAGAATGGATGGCTGATGCAAAAAAACGTTGGACAGAGTTAGGAAAGGCTGAAAAAATATTACTTGAAGATGATGTAGCGCTTGTACCTTTATATCAAAATGCTCGATCATATGTAATGAAACCAAATATAAAGGGAATTGTGAAACATAATATTAGTCCGGAATATAGCTTTAAATGGGCGTATGTAGAAGAGAAATAAACAAGAGAAGAGCATTTTCAAGTTGCGGTATTGCACTTGGAAGTGCTTTTTTATGTGCACAATTCATTGATGGATGAATATATGTATTATAGAAAATTTAAAGGAGAATTCCATGAAACGAAACACATACATCGATTTCTTAGCTTATTACGGAATAGGGAGTGCTCATCCTGGCGGTTTTACGTTAACAAAACAATTGTTAGCACAACTGCCTTTTAGATATGGAGCTAACGTCCTTGAGATAGGTTGCGGTACGGGGAAAACAGCAGCGTATATGACAAAAGAATATGGTTATAAAGTAACGGGGGTTGAACAGAATGAGATTATGATTCAAAAGGCGAAAGATAGATGGTCGTATGAAGGAATAGACATTCAATTAATTGAAGGGAAGGCAGAGCAATTACCTTGTTTGCATGAATCATTTGAATTCGTACTTGGAGAATCGATACTTGCTTTTACAGAGAAAGAAAGGGTTATATCGGAGTGCTATCGTGTATTACAGAAGAACGGAAAACTAGTTGTAATTGAAATGATTATTAATGCCCACATTGGCAGGGAAGAGGAAGAGAAAATTGCCCAATTATATGGCATGAAAGAACTATTAACTGAGAGTGAGTGGGTACAATTATTTCAGAAAGCAAACTTTAAGCGGGTTACAATTGCTGGCGGTGGCACAATTGCCGAAACGATTTCTGGATATATAGAAGAGCCGGAATGGAATGTATCACAATTTATTCCGAATGAGTTATATGAGGCATGGGTGCAGCATGAAAATATAAGGCTTACGTACCAGCACATTTTAGGTCATCGTATTTTTATATGTGAAAAATAAAGAAAAAGAGTTGGCTAAAGATAGTCAACTCTTTACTTATGTTAAATGAAAAATAATGCAGCTAATGTAATTCCGAAAATGAAACCAAATCCGAGTTCAACACCCCAACCGCCGCCGCCCCAGCCGCCGCAACTACCACAACCACGACCGCCACATCCACAGCTACTAAAACCACCGCCGCAACCACCACCGCAACCAAATCCGCAACTATCACATCTGCTAAGGCCGCCGCAAAGATCACAACCACCGTTTGCATATGCGTCGTAGTATCCGAATCCAGTGTCAAAAGATGAGCGCTGTTGCACTGGTTCAATCCATACAGAGCTATTTGTCACATCAATTATTTTCCCTAAATGAATGCGACCATCACGATCTTCAATGCGAACGACTTTACCGAAATAACGTCGGCAAGTATCATAACATTTTTGTCTATGCATGTTCTTTCCTCCTTCCGCATTACAGTAATACGATATGTAAAGGGGACAAGTGCGGCTTGTACGAATGCCCTATCTATCATAATTGTTATAGGAAAGGGGAAATATAGGAAGAGGATATATAAGGAGGAAAAGGCATGAAATCTACAGATCAGTTTCAGACATACGAAATACCATGGGAAGAATTTATTGAAGCTTTGCGAGAGGAAATGAAGAAGCAAGTAGGGGCAGATATCATTGATACAGTAGTTTGCAATTTAGAAGATGGTTTTGAAGTGTATACATATGTGCAGGGGGATTTGGATTTTGAATATAAGGAAGCGCTTGAAAGGAAATACGGGAGCGATGCAAAAACTCCTAATGTGTTAACGATTATGTTATTAGCTAACATTTATCGTACAAGTGAAGAGAATATACGCTTACATGCGGAGCATAAAGATAATCCAATTGTTGAAGTGTATGTGAAGCAATAAAACACGCTGTGAAGGCGTGTTTTTTCATTGTATGGTAAAATGTTAGAAAATTAAGAAAGTTGGTGATGGTTTGAAAATTAAACATCTTAATTTAACAGTTTCAGATGTAGCAGCTACTAGAGAGTTTTTAGAAAAATATTTCGGTTTAACTTGTAGCGGAGCAAGGGGAAATGGCTTTGCGGTTATGCGTGATAATGATGGGTTTATATTAACGTTAATGAAAGGGAAAGACGTACATTATCCAAAAACATTTCATGTAGGATTTCCACAAGAAAATAATGAACAAGTAGATAAGATAAATCAAAGGTTGAAGGAAGATGGATTTTTGGTTGAGGCTCCTAAAAGTGCACATGCGTATACGTTTTATGTGGAAGCACCTGGTGGATTTACAATTGAAGTAATGTGTTAATTTAAAATCAAACTTTTTGTTATGTGTTTTCAATATGAAAAGTAGGAAAATTCTGTTTTAAGTGTAGAGCTTAAACAGGCTTTTTTACTTATAGTATCGGATAGAAAACGCTAGAAGGAATCATATTCAGTATATATATCTGTTTACATAATAAAGTTATGCTGCGCTAGTTGTCCTAAAATACAAGTCATATATCTTGTATCCTCTCATAAATTTAAACATAGGAATTTGTCTACAAAGGTGGCGAAGCCTCATCATGAAAATTCGAATTTGTGCCACATTCATGTTGTTTCTATTTATATGGTTACATCCTTTTTGGACTTTTGCAAAAGGAGAGGAGGCAAAGGAAAGGGTCGTTTCACTTGTATATGATGATTCGGGCAGCATGAGAAATAACGATCGCTGGAAATATGCCAATTATGCTTTGCAAAGTTTAGTTGCGCTATTAGATGAAAAAGATAAATTCTCTTATGTTCCAATGAGCAAGCCGAATGATCCATTAAACATTTCGTTAACGAAGGATAAGAGACAAACAGAAATTGAGGGAATTGGAGCATGGAAAACGTATTTAAATACTCCGTTTAGCGCAGTAGAGACGGCGATGCAATCTATAAAAAAGGAAGCAGATATAGATGGAAAACGTGAATTTTGGCTTATTGTCTTAACTGACGGGGCATTTAATGATTTAGAGAAAGATAAGGTTGGCGGAAAAGAACAAATTACACAGAAGCTAGCACAGTTTAAGAAAGAAATGGATGCAAAAAAGATATCGTTACATCCAATTTTAATTACGATGGAAGAGGATTTAGGGCAGCAAGAAAAGGCACAACTAAATACGTTTAAAGAAATATGGAAGAAAGAGATAAATGGCGTTACGATGCCATCTAGTGGAGAGGATGGTATTGTAAAAAGCGTCAATCAAGTGGCAGCATTAGTTGCAAATCGTGATCCGTTCTCCTCGGTTGAAACGATTGTAAAAACGAAAGTAGTAGGGAAGAAAGTAGAGATTACAACGCCATTTCCGTTAAAGCGTATGACGCTTGTACGACAATCGCCTTCTTTGTCTAATTATCAGGTCACACAAATTTCTAAACCATTACAATTACAATCTTCTTATTCCATACATGCACCAGGAGAAGCGAAATTATTCGGAAATATAGTTCATATAAGTACGGAAAATGAGGGAGTTATTAAACCAGGAACTTATACGATAGAAGTGGATCGAGATATTGAGAAAGAAGGATTACAAGTACTAGTTGAACCGGCGCTTAACTATACTGTTTCTACTTATGACAAAGACGGTAGTAGTCAAAAAAATGTGGAGAAAATGTACGAAGGTGTTACTGCTGTTATTGAAGCGAAGCCTACGGAATTACCAATTCAGTCTTCATATTTTCAGTCAGAAGTAGAAATAGACGGAAAACAGTACCCGATGAAGTGGGACGATAAAAAACATGTATTTTACTACGAAACGAAGATCGATAAAGGGTTAGTGCGCGGGAAAGTTCATATGAACATAAAGGGGTTTTACAGACAGACGAAGGAATTTAAAATTGAAGTAACTGAAAAACCCAAATTATCATTGCAAACTATTACGAAAGATTATGAGGAAAAAGTAACGAATTTAGAGAATAGTAAACCGTTTATTATACAACCACAGTTAGATGGTAAGCCGATGACAGAAGAAGCTGTAAAGAAACTATTAAAATCTACTGGTGTCACATCTAAACAATCAATCAACTATGAAATAAAACAACAGGATAATCAAATTTACATTTATCCTCGCCCTCATTACTCCGACACATTCAATTTCACAGATACCGGCACCGTAGAAGCTACCATCGTAGTGCAAGATTCAAAATTACAAGAAGTAAAGAAAAATATATCACTTCATATTCAAAATGCACCGTTCTATGAAAAATATGCGCTTATTTTTAAGTTTGTTATTCCTATCACTTTATTATTGTTAGTAGTAGGAATAATCGTTTTAGGATGGGTTGCTCGTCCAAGATTTCACCGAAAAGCACTATTGTATTACGAATGGGATCAAGAGGTAGCGAAAGATTGGTTATATCAATCTGAGCCAGAATTACTTAAAAATAAATGGTGGAAGCACTATTTTGGTATTCCATTCCGAGCAGAAAGAAAGACTGTGCAATCCGTTACGTTTATAGCAAAGAAAGGATCGAAATCAATATTTGTAGCGAAAGAATCACAAGTAGTAGGAATGATTATTGATGGGATGTTTATAACAGAAGATGAGGTTGGAATGGAACATAAGACGCTATATCCAAATGAACTTTTAGTAATTGATAGAGGGTATGGTAAAGAAATTTACAAATATGAGTGTGAATAGTAGGGAGGGAAAAGGAGGGAGTCTTATCTTTCTCTCCTCTTTTCAAACAAGCAAGAATAGGAAGGTGGTTCACATGACGTTACAAGTTCCAACGATATTAATTGGTTTAGGTGGAATCGGTAGTACTGTGACACATCAAATATATGAAAGGCTACCTGAGGAGCGCCGAAAAAAGGTAGCAATGCACGTATTTGATACAGATGTGAATACATTGAGTAAATTTGATCATATTCGAAAGTTTAAGACGCAAACGAGTTCTAGTAAAACGCCAAGAGAGTATATTGCAGGAGATCCAACGATTCCAGAGTGGTTTCCGATGGACCCGACTATACTTGATAAACCACTGACAGAAGGGGCAGGGCAGTTACGTGTCATTTCCCGTTTAGCGTTACGTGCTGCGATGAAAGAAGATAAATTGACGTCCTTTTGGCAAGAAATTGAGAAGATTTTTCCGGTTACAAGTGATCAAACGGAATATGGTGTGCGTGTCATTATCGTAACATCACTAGCGGGCGGAACAGGCTCAGGGATGTTTCTGCAAATTGCATTATATTTACGTGAAATGCTTCGAAAAAAACTGCAGCATCATAACATTTTAATACGTGGTGCGTTTCTAATGCCGGATGTGTTGGTGAAGACGAGAACGGTTAGTGCGAAAGAGTTTGAAACGGTGCAAGCAAATGGTTATGCATCGTTAAAAGAATTACATGCCATTACACTCGGTTCTACTGGAGAATTATCAAAACGTGGCGGAGTGACGATTGAATTAGAATATCGACCTGATCAAGTAGATGAAGACGGAAGAACGAATCATACGATTAAACAACACCATTTACCGTACAATTATTGTTTCTTATACGATTACGAAAATTTACATGGACACCATCTGCATAATTTATCAGATTATATGGAGCAAATGGCAAATACGATTTATTTACAGTTATTTAGTCCGATGTCTGCAAATCATTTTGCGCAGGAAGATAATCAAATTCAGCAATTAGCAGAATCAAGCGGGAAAGGACGATATTGCGGGGCAGGAACGGCAAAGATTATTTATCCATATGAGCACGTGTTAAAATATTGCGCCTTAAAATGGGCCGTGCAAGGTTTAGATGAATCGTGGCTTCATTTAGATCAACTGTTTCAAGAGAAGAAGCAAAGATATGACCAAGACGTCAAACGCGGGATGCAGCGTGAAAAGCCAGAGCGTGGGAAAAGTTATTTAGAAGACTTAGAACATCTTGCTACTCGTCCAGAGCAGGCTCATATTTTTTATAGACAAATGTACAATGAAACGCGTGAAGGAGCAGAGGGCGGTAAAGTTGGTGTGGCGAAATCTAAACTGTTTTTAGAGGCTGTAGAAAGCTATGTACAGCGAACGGTGCAAAAAGATGAGGAATTAAACCGTCTGCAGCACGAGTGTAAAATTTCGGCTGCGAAACTGAAAATGATGGAGCAAATGAAAGGTGAAGTAGCAAGGGTGGATCATGCGGTTCGTTTATATGCGTATGCGATTCCGAGCCGCGTACATGAGCATGTAACGACACTATTGTATGACATGATTGAATCAGACCGTTTTTCACCAAGTGGTTCTGAAGGGCAGTCCTATCAATTAAATACATGGTTTTTAAAGAAAACAGATCCTGTTCATCCAGTATCAGCTCGTTTTATGTTGTATGAAATTCGAAAGCAGTTAGTCGAGAAAATGAATCGACTACATGAAAATAATGAACAAAAGCGTAATCTAATTCAAAACTACGATAAGAAATTTAATGTGAGTAATATTGATGGAACGGTAACAGCTGTTCGCCGAGTAGAAATCGCGCAGCAACAAGGCTGGTTTGGAAAAATGATGAATAATCAGCAACGTTTGTTTAAAAAAGAATTTGAAGATATTGTAACGCAGTACGTACACAAATTAAACGAGTATCGTAAAGAAATGCTATTAGAACTCGTTTATCAATCGCTATATCAAGCAGTTAATAAAATGATTCAATATTGGGAAAGATTTTTTGATAATTTACACGAAACGCGTGAAAATTTATTGTTCGAAATTCAAAAACGAAGCAAGGAATTTGAAGGGAAAACAAACCCAACGAATGTATACGTATTAGCTGAAGAGAAGTTGCAAGAAAAGATATGGCAAGATATGCAGCAACATTTAAATTTAGGTGTATTACCGAAAGATATATCTGCAGAAATTTATATGAGTTTATACGGGGAATATTGCCGGGATGCGAAAACAGAAGAGATTCAATCGAAAAAGGTAGAAGACTTTTATCGTGAGCACATACTAAGTTATTGCTACGATGAATTACAAGTGCGTTATCGTGATAAATTAGAATTGAATATCGTTGAAGCATTAAGAAAAGAAGCGGATTATAAGAAGCGTGATCGTGATGAATACGTTCGTGAAAAAATTGAAGACTTGTTCCATTTAGCGAGTCCATTCGTGCCTAAAGTTTCTCATCATAGGGAGTTACAATATTGGGGTATACATCCATCTTTAAAGAAAGAACTGCAAGAAGAATTAATTCAAGAAATGTTTAAAGAAAAAGATACAGTACATGAAGCTTTTTCACCATTTGAAGTCATTTGCTATCGTGCGCATTACGGTTTATCATTGCAAGACTTTCCTAAGCTTTCGTCTGGACATATTGCAAATGGATTTATGAATGATAAAGGTGATTATTTTCAGTCGTACTATCGCCGTGTAAACAAGTTAAATAGTAAAAAATCTAGTTTAACGCCGCATTTAGATAAGTATTGGCACTTACCAGCCTTCATGCCAGACTTAAATGCAACGCAAACGAAGTTAGATTACGATAAATGTAATCGAGCTCTTCTATACGCGTATATATATCGTTGGATTAGTTTAGTTGCTGTTGATGGTCAGTTCGTGTATCAATATAACGGCGTTGGACGTAGTTTCTTAATTCAGTCGATGGGGAAAAATATTTCAAGCGAAAGTTATAAATTGCATAGAGCGTTGCTTCATAACCCATTTATTTATGAAAACATCTTGTCCAGATTTGAAGAAGAACAAGAAAAAGCTATGATACAGGGCGGACATTTATATACACATCCGTTCGTATTAGGTGCTCAAGATATTAGATGGCTTCGTAAAGAGCATGTCCATAATATTTTAGATATGATTTTAATGTATGACCGTGAGGCGAAATATGATCCAACGTTAGAAGAAACTTCTGATGAATTATTAAGATTATTCCTTGATGAAATTGAGTTGTATTTCCAAAACTATTACGGTACAGGTGCCGATATGGTTGCAAAAAAAGAGAAAGAAATGTTTATTAAACAATTGTGGGATCGTTCGTATGCGAAAGGTTATGTAGATCCAAATAGTGCTCCTTATAAAAAGTGGCAAAATTTATTAAGCGTTCATGATGAAGAGGAAACGCCAAAAACGAATGTATAATGAATGAATAGGGAATCCTTAAAAGTGGTAATACAACTTTAGAAAAGAGGGATTCGGATGCCGTTTTTAGGAAGCGTATATCAAATATTTGGATTGTATCCAGAAATTTATTATGGAATGATTTCAGCTGAGCTACAAGAAGAGGATCAGAAGGAACATCTTGAAAATAATAGTGCAGAAGCTGAAGTGGAAGAATAAAAAAAGTGCAGATGAAAATCTGCACTTTTTATTTGCTTTAAAATGGTTCCACACCCTTAGTTGAATTGTTATCTGAAGATAACAATTCAACTAAGGGTGTGATGATGTTTCTTAAATTTCATATAATGAAAAATGTATAAAAATCAATATAAAAAAATGAATATAAATATAAAGATGAGAAGGAACAATGTTTTCAAGAAAATAATTATGTTTAAAAATAACATTTGATACATAATTAACCGTTATTATTTAATTAATTTTATTGTTGACAATATAATTAATTGTATGATAAATTCAATCAGCATTCTTAGTGGTGTGTTGCTGAATTAATTGTTTTTTACTACAGTTTAAAAAGATTGATTTTTCAGTCTTTTGTTGAATTATTAAGTTTATGGGGAGTGAATCATGTATATTTTTATTTTCTAAACAGAACAGTAATAAAGATTGTAATAAGTAAGAGATAAACTTGAAAAAGAGGTTTCAATGAATGAGTCTTTTAATAAAGAAAACAATGGATGAAGAAAAGAAAAAAGTATTGAATCAAACTTTAGGTGCAATTGACTTAACTCTTTTAGGGATTGGAGCAATTATTGGTACAGGGATCTTCGTATTAACAGGTATTGTAGCAGCGAAACATGCTGGCCCAGCGATTGTATTATCGTTTATATTAGCGGCGATTGTATGTGCGTGTGTAGCTTTCTGTTATGCTGAATTTGCTTCTACAGTTCCAGTTTCGGGAAGTGTATATTCATATACATATATGACACTAGGTGAGATTTTTGCATTTATAGTCGGTTGGTGCGTTATGTTGGAGTACTTATTAGCGACTTCTGCAGTAGCTGCAGGATGGTCAGCGTATTTTCAGTCATTGTTACTAGGGTTTAATATTCACATCCCTACGATCTTTGCTTCGGCACCTGGTATGGGAAAGGGTGGAATTATTGATTTACCAGCAGTTCTTATTATTTTAGTTGTTACATTTTTATTAAGTCGTGGTGCAAAAGAAAGTGCACGAATAAATAATATAATGGTTATTATTAAACTGGCTGTTATTGTAGGGTTTATTGTTGTAGGGACACAATATGTAAAACCAGAGAATTGGCAACCATTTCTACCTTTTGGTTTTCACGGTGTAGTAGGAGGCGCTGCTACTGTATTTTTTGCTTTTTTAGGATTTGATGCAGTTGCAACAGCTGCAGAGGAAGTGAAGCGTCCACAACGTAATGTGCCAATTGGGCTACTTGTTTCATTGTTCATTTGTACCATTCTATACGTAGGTGTTTCATTTGTATTAACTGGAATGGTTCCGTTTACGGAGTTGAATGTCGCTGATCCAGTTGCATATGCATTGCGCACTGTAGGAGAAGATAGAATTGCTGGATTGTTATCGGTGGGAGCGATAGCGGGGCTAACAACAGTTCTGTTAGTAGCTATGTTTGCATTTGTTCGCGTATCTTACTCGATGAGTCGAGATGGGTTGTTACCAAAAAGACTTTCAAGTGTACATAAACGTTTACAAACTCCATTTTTTAATACGTGGGTTACAGGTATTATTGCAGCTTTATTAGCAGGATTAGTGGATTTGAATTTATTAGCTAATTTAGTGAATATGGGAACGATAACAGCATTTGTTTTTGTATCTATAGCTGTTATTGTATTAAGAAAGACACATCCTAATATGAAAAGGCCATTCCGTGCGCCGCTAGTACCTTTTTTACCAATCGTTTCAATAGTAAGTTGTATATATTTAGCTTTGAACCTCTCTCAGCTTACTTTAATTAGTTTTGTAGCATGGGTAATAATAGGTGTAGTTATATATTTTGTATACGCTAAAAAACACAGTAATGTTAGAAATGGAAATAGGGTATAGTCCATTGAAATAATAATTGTAATGTAAATGAAAACACGCTACTTATAAGAACAGGTAGCGTGTTTTTATTATTTAATAATCCCGTTCTCTAAAATTTTAATAGTAGGTGCTACTTTCACATTAGCCTTTGAAAAGGCACTCGGCCAATCATCTTCAACTTGTTTCCATTCTTTATATTGAAACGCTCTCGCATAATCACCAAACCCGAATGGATCGAGTTGCTGTTTTTGAATTTTGTGGATTAAATCGTTTAAATCTTTGTTTAATTGTTTTGCAATGAGAGAAGTCAATTTCTTTCTATCTTTGTCTATATCCATATTGAATGTAAGTTCAGATACGGACACTTTAAAGTCCATTTTAATATTAAATTTGAAACGGTTATCGCTATAGCCTGTATGAATGTCACGATTCATGTTAAGAACATTTATTGTTACGAAATCTTTACCTTCTGTATCTTTTAAATCACTATTACTTTCAACTTGAGTAGAAGGGATCTTCATTGTAAGAGAAACTGGTGTATTAGCCTTCTTTTGTAATAGAAGAAGAAGGGCGCTTTCATAACGATTTAATGACATTTTATAAATTCCACGAGAAGTTAATAATGCAGAGCCGGTAACAATCACATCTTTTTTTCCTTTTTTTATTTCTGAAATAGCAGGTGTTATACCTTTATTAAACGTTTGCCTATGAAATTCATGGAATGTCGTAAAAACGGTCCGATTGTACAGTTTGTTCGTATTAATTAAATCTGTTAAATACTCGGGAAGGGCAGGCTTATCTTTAAAGTTATTATATATAACTGAAGAAATGGGACCGTCTACTGCAACCATACGCATGTTTCCAGTGTTTTTAGGGTCACGATACCAAACATCAAGGTAAGGCATAGCCCCTTCTTGTTTTAAAAATTTCGTGCTAAATAAAATGAGCTGTAACTTTTCTGTAGAAACTAGTCCGCCACTGGAACTATTAAACGTTGCTTTGGCTTCTCGAGGGGTATGTACTTTCGCTTCATGAGTTTCGTATTTTTTCTCTACATCTTCATTAAAAATAGGATTTACGTGGTACACCATTAATTTGCCTTTTGCTTTTGCGTCAAAACCGTAAATTAATGAAATAGATTGCTTTTCTAGGTCGAGCCGATCTCCACATCCTGTTAAAAAGATTACGAGAAAGCAAAGTATAGTGAGTCTCATTTAAATTTTTCTCCTTTTCCAATACTGATAAAGTGTCATGTATAAGAGAAATACGACTGGGAATAGAAAGACGATAAAATAACTTGCAGTTCCCCAAAATTCCCGCAAGGCACTTATTTGATAAGAGGAAGGGATATAAAAGAATAGAACGAAAATACACCCGAATAATAAAAACCAAATAGGTAATGAGCTCCCTTTTTTGTTAAGTAATTGATTGATTCCATCTGAAGCAGTAAAAATATAAGGAATGCAAGAGTCAAAAATAATGAAGAGATAAAATGACAAAAAGATAATTTCAAACCGTTCCAGAAATGAAAAGTGAAATGGTGTAACAAGAGAAAGAGTGGGCCATAAAAACTTAGTTATACCATCTGGGCTAAAATAAACGAAAGAAACGAACGTAACTTGCAGGTAAACGAATAAAGTAATCATATTTGCAATAACGATTCCTTTTTTTGCAGATGATTTATTACTGAGATAAGGATAAAGGACAAATGCAAACTCAAATCCGAGAAAGGCAATAATAGTTGATTTTACTGTGTTGAAAACTGGTAGCCATCCCTCTTTAAGGAGAGGAAGAAGATAAACCCAATGCCCGTCTTTAAGTGGGATAAATAATAGCAATGGCATCCAGAGTGTAAATAAGACAGTAAAAACAGCATAGCGGCTAATAATAAGAACACCTTTACATGCGAGCATAACCATTGGGATAGATAATAACATCATGATTAAAAACATTGGAGATCTAGGTAAAATCCAAATGTGAATAACGTATAAGAGGGAAAAAATTAAGGATACAGCTGCAAGAACAGCATATAAAATCCAAAAAATCATTCCTACTCTTCCTAGCCACTTCCCAAGATAACGAGTTAGCACATCAAGTAAAGTATACCCGGGATGTTTTTCCATAATTTTTACAATACATAGACTGACTAAAGTAGTGATAGCGCATCCTATTATAATAGACATCCAGCCATCTGTATTCGCCCCTTGCGCAACTTCACGTGGCAGTGTAAGTACACCGAACCCTACTTGAACACCACTAATCGTTAAAATGTATTGAAATAAACTAATCTCCCTCTTTGCACGCTTTGTCACTTATCTTCCTCCGTTTCTTCTATATCGCGTTGTCGATTCTCTTGTTTTAAGTTAAGGGATAGTGGTCGTTTCTTCATTAGTTTCCATGGTAAACGTACAAGAATGTCTTTTAAATCCGAAGCAAATGACGGAGAAAAAGGACTACCATAAGGAACACCAAGTGATTCCATAGAAAGAATATGGATGATGATAACTGCCATCCCGACCATAATTCCAATGACCCCAAACAAAGAAGCGGTTATCATCATTGGAAAGCGAAGAAGCCGAATTCCTGCTGACATTTCCATGTTAGGGATGATAAAAGAAGCGACTGCAGTAATAGATACGACGATAACCATAACATTACTTACTATTCCTGCTTGGACAGCAGCTTGTCCAATGACAATCCCTCCTACGACGCCAATCGTTTGTCCAACGGGACCAGGAAGCCGAACCGCAGCTTCGCGGAGCATTTCAAGTACTAGTTCCATCAAAAGTGCTTCTAATATAGGGGGGAAAGGAATTTTAGCTCGAGATTCTCCAATTGTTAACAATAATTTAAGTGGAATCACTTCATAATGAAAGGAAATCATAGCAATATAAAGAGCTGGAGCAAATATTGCAATAAATAGTCCGGTAAAACGAAGTAGTCGTATGAAAGATGGAATCATTGGCCGGAAGCTGTAATCATCTATCGTCTGAAAAAAAGATGAAAAGGTCATAGGTCCAATTAATACACCGGGTGAGCGGTCTACAATAACAGCAATTCGTCCATCCAAAATGTGATGGGCCGTTGTATCAGGGCGTTCGGTTATTGATAATTGCGGAAAGAGAGTATAGGAATTATCTTCAACAAACCCTTCTAATTCTCCGGTAGTAATAATGGCATCCACTTTGATTGATTCGATGCGGCATGCCATTTCTTGTACAACGTCTTCGTTTGCAACGTCTGCTAAGTACAGCAAAAAAACCTTTGAAGTAGCTCGTTCACCAACAGTGAATTCCTTCACTTTCAATTCGCGATTTGGAATATATCGACGAATAAGTGCAAGACTGTCGCTCGCTACTTCATTAAATCCTTCGTGTGAGCTTTTTATGGCAGTTTCTGTTGTAGGTTCTTCAATACTTCTTTTTGGCGCCGATTGCGTATCTAGTTCTAACGCTGTAAGTTGTCCATTTATAAATAAAATGCTTTTACCATGTAAAAGGGACTGTTCAATGTCTGACCACTGCTGAACTTTCTTTATATTCCCGACTGTAACTGAGGATTCCCAACAATTATCTTCATTCCACTCTTTAAATAGGAGAGGGCGAAGAATATCAATGTTAATAACAGTTTTGTCTACAAGTCCTTCCATATATATAATTGCAGCTTCTTTTCCGTTTTTTAACGGAAAAGTACGTGTAATTAATTCTGGAATACCGCTAAAGAGTTTGGACAAGTGCTTTAGATTAAGGGAAAGAGAGGAAGAGATAGATTTATTTAAAAGGTGATCAGCTTGTTCTTGTGCAGAGAAAGAGTTTTCACCACGTATCCATTTATTAAAAGACCCCATTTGTTCGCTTACTCCTTGTTATGTTTTATATGGGTTATTATGGATAGTTCCATGCGGACATATGCGTAGTTTAAATTTTATATTGTATATTTTTAGCTTTAACGCTATAATTACAGTGTTAAAGATGGAATCGTGATATGATCTGTTATGAATCTATCGTTTTATTTATGAATAAATGGATTGGTATTTTAGCAAGATGTGCTAATAAACTACTCCACCATGATAATAACGTGCCGAAATGTGGTGCGTATATTTTCGTGGTGGAGTTTTTTTATTCTCAAAAAGGGGGAAAGACCATGAATAACAACATGGTTCATATTACAATTGACGGAAAAAAGTATACAGCGGAGCCTGGTTCAACGATATTGGGTGTTATTAATGAGAACGGGATTGAACATCCGCAAATTTGTTACGTGCCAGAAGTAGATCCTATTCAAACATGTGACACTTGTATTGTAGAGGTTGACGGAAAGTTAGTGCGCTCTTGTTCGGCAGTAGTGACAGAAGGTATGAACATTGAACGTAATTCTGCTCATGCCAAAGAAGCACAAACAGAGGCAATGGATCGGTTATTAGAAAATCATTTATTATACTGTACAGTATGTGACAACAACAATGGGAACTGTAAACTGCATAATACAGCAGAATTAATGGAAATTGAACATCAAAAATATCCTTATGAACCAAAAGTAGATGCAAGTGAAGTTGATATGACGCATCCGTTTTATCGCTACGATCCTAATCAATGTATTGCATGCGGTCAATGTGTTGAGGTGTGTCAAAACTTACAAGTAAATGAAACGTTATCGATAGACTGGGAAGCGGAACGCCCACGAGTTATTTGGGATGAAGGAGTAAATATTAATGATTCTTCATGCGTGAGCTGTGGTCAATGTGTAACCATTTGTCCTTGTAACGCTTTAATGGAGAAAACGATGCTCGGTGAAGCTGGATTTATGACGGGATTAAAACCGGATATTCTTGAACCGATGGTAGATTTAATTAAAGAAGTTGAGCCTGGATATAGCGGCATTTTTGCGGTATCAGAAGTGGAAGCGGCCATGCGTGATACTCGTACGAAGAAAACGAAAACAGTATGTACATTTTGTGGTGTAGGTTGTTCATTTGAAGTGTGGACGAAAGGGCGTAAAATCCTTAAAGTACAGCCTTCTTCTGATGCGCCAGTTAACGCAATTTCTACTTGTGTAAAAGGAAAATTCGGTTGGGATTTCGTAAATTCTAAAGAAAGAATTACAAAACCTTTAATTCGTAAAAATGGAACGTTTGTTGAATCTACATGGGAAGAAGCACTAAATGTAGTTGCAAGTAAATTAGGATCTATTAAAGAAGAATACGGTAAAGATGCTGTCGGCTTTATTTCTTCATCTAAAATTACGAATGAAGACAATTATGTAATTCAGAAGTTAGCTCGACAAGTATTTGAAACGAATAATATTGATAACTGCTCACGTTATTGTCAATCGCCAGCGACAGACGGATTATTCCGTACAATTGGTATGGGCGGAGATGCTGGAACGATTAAAGATATTGCAAAATCCGGTCTTGTTATTATTGTAGGTTGTAATCCGACAGAAGGTCATCCTGTTTTAGCTACACGTATTAAACGTGCGCATAAATTACACGGACAAAAATTAATTGTGGCTGATCTTCGTAAAACAGAAATGGCAGAGCGTTCAGACGTCTTTATTAGTCCAAAACAAGGAACAGATCAAGTATGGTTAATGGCTGTTACGAAATATATGATTGACCAAGGCTGGCACGATCAACGATTTATTGATGAGAATGTAAACTTCTTTGAAGATTTCAAAGAGAGTCTGAAAGAATATACACTTGAATATGCAGAAGAAATGACTGGTATTTCTAAAGAAACACTTATTCAAATGGCTGAAATGATTCGTGATGCAGATGGTACATGTATCCTTTGGGGTATGGGAGTAACGCAAAATACAGGTGGATCTGATACTTCCGCTGCGATTTCAAACTTACTTCTTGCAACAGGTAATTATCGTCGTCCAGGTGCTGGTGCATATCCACTTCGAGGTCATAATAATGTACAAGGTGCTTGTGATATGGGTACTTTACCAGGATGGCTTCCAGGATATCAGCACGTTACGAACGATATGGAACGTGCGAAATTTGAAATGGCTTACGGAGTGAAAATTAATAGTAAACCAGGTCTTAATAATATTGAAATGCTTCACGCAATTGACGAAGGGAAAATGAAAGCTATGTATCTTGTCGGAGAGGATATGGCTCTTGTAGACTCTAATGCGAACCATGTACATGAAGTGTTATCGAGCCTTGATTTCTTCGTTGTACAAGATGTTTTCTTATCTAAAACTGCTCAATATGCAGATGTTGTATTACCGGCAGCGCCATCTCTTGAGAAAGAAGGTACTTTCACAAATACAGAACGCCGTGTACAAAGACTATATCAAGTTCTTCCTACACTTGGAGATGCGAAGCCAGACTGGTGGATCGTGCAAGAAGTTGCGAATAAATTAGGTGCAAACTGGAGTTATAGTCATCCAAGTGAAATTTTTGCTGAAATGGCAAGTTTATCACCGCTATTTTCACAAGCAAACTATGAAGTACTTGAAGGATGGAATAGTTTCCATTGGGGAAGTTTTGATGGAGCGAATACACCACTACTTTTCCAAGATGGATTTAACTTCCCGGATAAAAAAGCTCGTTTTGCGATTGCTGACTGGGTACGTCCAGCTGAATTCCCAGCGGAGTTTGATCTTCACATTAATAACGGGCGTATGCTTGAGCATTTTCATGAAGGGAATATGACAAATAAATCAACAGGTATTCAAACGAAAGTGCCTGGTGTATTTGTTGAAATTTCTCCAGCACTTGCAAAAGAACGTGGAGTGAAAACAGGTTCATTAGTTCGTCTTATCTCTCCTTTTGGAGCATTAAAATTACGTGCACTCGTTACAGATCGTGTAAAAGCGAATGAGTTATATTTACCGATGAACTCTACAGATAATGAAACAGCAATTAATTTCTTAACAGGTCCTGCTGTGGACGTACGTACGAACACACCTGCTTATAAACAGACGAAAGTGCGTATGGAAGTGCTAGAAGTTGATGGCGCAAATCCGATGCCAAAAGCGAACCCGCGTAACAAAAAACGTCATCCTCAAGCTGGTATTGAGGTGAATCGTAAGTGGGCACGTCCAGGGTATGTGCATTTAACGGATAAGTAGGAGGAGAAAAATATGGCTGCACCTATAAAAATGATTCAAAAACAAGAATTAACTGAGGAAGAAATAAAACAGCAAAAATTAGATGATTTAAAAGAGCTCCTAGCTAATAATGAAGAAGCTTTAAATCAAATGTTTAATATTGTTGGGGAATTAAATGACATCGGAATGCTAGAAGCTGCAAATTCTATGCTAAAGGCGAAAGAACCAATCGCAAAGATTGTTCTTGGCCAAGTGACTCGTGAGCCTGTTACAAATTTAATTAATAATATGATGGGTGCTGCGGGTGCTTTAACAGAACTTGATCCGGAACTTACGAAAAAGCTTATAGGTAGCTTATTAGTAGGACTAGAAGAAGGAAATGAACATCTAGAGAGTAACAAAAAAGTAGGGGTATTCGATCTTATGAAAGTATTGAAAGACCCAGACATTAACCGTGCTATCGGGTTTGGACTTCATTTCTTAAAAGGTATGGGGAAAGGGTTAAAAGACGAATAAACTTCATGAAGTGAACCTTTTCGCCCAAATGTTTGTACGAAATAGTTTGGGCGGAAGGATCATTTTGGTAAAATATATAATAAAGTAAAATGAGGCTTTTGGGAGGTATAATTGTATGTCAAAAAAAGTACATGAATTTAATGATATGATACGAAAACTTCGAAAAGAACTTTTCGGAAAAGGGCCAGAAAGAATTCATACTGTATTTGCTGAAAATATGGCGATTGCGACCCTTTATGGAAACTTAACACCTACTGAAAAATTCATTTCAAGTACGATGGACGGTGCAGAAATGGTTCATATGGCTAGAACGAAAATGATTCAAGAAGTGTATGCTGCGAATTCCCGTGAACACTTGGAGGAACTTGTTGGAGCGAAATTAGTGAATTTATTTTCAGATATGAAAGTAGAAGAGGATATTGCAGTTTCGGTATTTGTTTTTGATAAAAATATAACGTGAGAGAAGGATACTGATCGTGAACCCGATACAGGTAGAAAGAGAAATCTTTCGTTATGAACATGGGGCGTTTAAACATATAGAGGACAGTATTGTAACAGAGTTTCCAGTCACGATTAAAATGAACGGACAGGAGTTTGTTACAATGGTTAGTACTCCAGAATATATAGAAGATATGGTAATAGGCTTCTTAGCATCTGAAGGAATCATTCGGAAGTATGAAGAGATTGATGACATATGGGTACAAGAGAAAGAAGGATTTGTACATGTCACGACAGCAAAAGTGAATCCATATTACGAACAAATGCAAAATAAACGATATATTACTTCATGCTGTGGTATGAGTAGACAAGGGTTTGTTTTTGCGAATGATGCACTAAGCGCAAAGAAAATGAATGGAGTCCATGTACAGGTTGCTGCAGAAGACTGTTTTCGATTAATGAAAGAAATGCAGCAATCTGCGGAGACGTTTCGTCATACAGGTGGCGTTCATAATGCATCTTTGTGTGATGTGAATGGTATTATTTTAAGCCGAATGGATATCGGTAGACATAATGCATTAGATAAAATTTACGGTTATTGCTTAAAAAATAATATTTCTATAAAAGATAAAATCATTGTTTTTAGTGGTCGTATTTCTTCGGAAATATTATTGAAGGTTGCAAAGATTGGTTGTGAAATTATACTGTCAAAATCAGCTCCAACTGAGTTGGCTTTGCAGCTAGCAGAAGAACTAGGTATTACTACGATAGGGTTTATTCGGAATGAATCCTTAAATGTATATACCCATCCAGAGCGTGTTATAAATATAAAATAAGTAAAAGCGAGGCAATAAAGATGAAACCTGTCACATTAGACAAACTACAACGCCCTTTAAAGGATTTACGTATTTCTGTTACTGATCGCTGTAATTTTCGCTGTCGCTATTGTATGCCAGAAGAAATATTTGGTCCGGATTATTCGTTTTTGTCTAATGATAAAATTTTATCTTTTGATGAGATTGAAAGGATAACACGTATTTTTGTTTCTTTAGGTGTAAGAAAGTTACGAATTACGGGCGGAGAACCGTTACTTCGAAGAGGTCTTCCGCAGCTTATTGAGCGCCTTAATAAAATAGATGGTGTGGAGGATATCGGTTTAACAACCAATGGATCACTACTGAAAAAGTTTGCTCCTGATTTATATAAGGCGGGTTTATCACGTGTGACAGTTAGTTTAGATTCCTTAGAAGAAGATCGGTTTTTCTATTTGAATGGTAATAGAAGCAAAGTGCAAAGGGTCCTGGAAGGAATACAGGCTGCAGCTGAAGTTGGTATGAAAATTAAAATTAACATGGTCGTTCAAAAAGGGAAAAATGAACAAGATATTTTGCAGATGGCGCAATACTTTAAGGAAAATAAGCATATTCTTCGTTTTATTGAGTATATGGACGTTGGGAATTATAACGGTTGGGAATTAAGAGAGGTCGTCTCGAAACAAGAAATAGTAGATGCCATTCATCAAGTTATGCCATTAGAACGGATAGAAGCAAATTATGCAGGTGAAGTTGCGACTCGCTATCGTTATATTGGAAGTGATGAAGAAATAGGTATTATTTCATCAGTAACAGATTCCTTCTGTTCATCATGTACGAGAGCACGTATTTCTGCAGAAGGAAAATTATATACTTGTTTGTTCGCTTCTAAAGGAAATGACTTGAGAGAACTACTTCGATCTGGATACACTGACGAGGAAATAACATATATCGTACGCGATATATGGAACAATCGAGAAGATCGGTATTCAGATGAACGCTTAAATAATACAAGTAAAAGAAGAATACCTAAAATTGAAATGTCACATATTGGTGGTTGATATATAAAAGTGACGCTTTGAGGAAGTATATACAAAATGGAAAGTATGCAACGTTTGTAGATTTTCTATTTTATAGTAAAAGTGATGATTGATATCTCTGTAAAAGATGTGCAGAGAAATTAAGCAGCATTCAAACACCTTTATTTTGAGGAGGTTTTTTGAAGCTGCTTTTTTATTTGGAGAAAATGGAGGAATTAGTAATGGCATTTCATAAACCGGAACAAATTGCTGAGCTTGTAATTGAGGCCGGTGTTCAAAAAGTAAGTCAGACGTTGCCAGCAATGCTTATTCTCGGTTTTTTAGGAGGAGCGTTTATTTCGCTCGGTTTTTTACTTAACATTCGCGTTTTAGGTAACTTACCAGAGCGCTGGGGTAGTTTGGTCAATGTTTTAGGAGGAGCGGTTTTTCCTGTTGGATTAATGCTCGTCGTATTAGCAGGAGGTGAATTAATTACCGGAAATATGATGTCACTTTCTATGGCGCTTTATGCAAAGAAAATTACATTGGTAAGTGTACTAAATAACTGGGTTTGGATTACTTTCATGAATTTCGTGGGAGCTATTTTTGTTGCGTATTGTTTCGGTCATCTTGGCGGATTAACAGAGGGAGATTATTTAAATAAAACGGTAGCGATAGCAGAAGGAAAGTTACATGAAACGTTTGGGAGAACTTTAATTTTAGCGATTGGATGTAATTGGCTCGTTTGTCTTGCGCTTTGGCTCGCTTATGGGACGAGTGATTTTGTCGGGAAAATAATCGGAATTTGGATTCCAATTATGGCATTTGTAGTGATTGGATTTCAGCAAGTGGTAGCAAATATGTTTGTTATTTCAGCAGTTATTTTTGCAGGTCATCTGACGTGGATGGATCTTGCTAGAAATTTTGTTCCTGTTTTTATCGGAAATGTAATTGGGGGAGCTGGATTTGTTGGATTTGCTTATTTTGCTTGTTATCAAAAACAACATTCTAATATGAAATAGAGTTCGTGAGAGGAAGGATATGTAATGGCTGAGCGGTATTCACGACAACAGTTGTTCAAACCAATTGGGAGTAGAGGGCAAGAAAAAATTCGAAATAAACATGTGTTAATTGTAGGAGCAGGCGCATTAGGAAGTGCAAGTGCCGAAAGTTTCGTACGTGCAGGTATTGGCAAGTTGACGATTATTGATCGTGACTACGTTGAATGGAGTAATTTACAAAGGCAACAACTGTACTCTGAACAAGATGCGAGAGAGAAAATACCGAAAGCAATTGCTGCAAAAAATCGGCTAGAACAAATTAATTCGGAAGTACAAATACATGCTTTCGTAATGGATGCAGTTGCAGAAAATATGGAAGACCTATTAAAAAATGTAGATGTAATAATTGATGCAACAGATAATTTCGATATTCGATTTGTAATAAATGATTTATCGCAAAAACATAATATTCCTTGGATATATGGTTCTTGCGTTGGATCGTACGGTATGAGTTATACAGTTATTCCGCAAGAGACACCATGTTTACATTGTATGCTGAAGAACGTTCCTGTTACAGGTGTGACATGTGATACAGCTGGAATTATTAGCCCGACTGTTCAAGTTGTCGCAGCATATCAAGTGGCGGAGGCATTCAAAATTTTAGTAGGAGATTTCTCAGCAATTAGAAAAACATTTTTCATGTTTGATATATGGAGTAATCAAAACCATTTTATAAAACTAGGGAAAATCAAAACAGACGATTGCCCTTCGTGCGGTTCGGATCGAACTTATCCTTATTTATCATACGAAAACCAAACGAAGGTAGCTGCTTTATGCGGAAGAAATACAGTGCAAATTAGGCCAGTAGAAAATAGAAAGTACGATTTTGACGATATAGAAAAAGTATTAAACAAACTAGGGAAAGTAGAGCGGAATCTGTATTTACTATCTTGCCAACTAGATGATTACCGCGTCGTTATTTTTCGGGATGGTCGTGTTTTCATTCATGGTACAAATGATATTTCGAAAGCGAAACAATTATATTATCGCGTATTCGGTTAATAGAAAGGGATGTCAATAATGGAAAGAAGAGTGCCAATTACGGTTGATGAAGCTGTTCGTAAAGTAATGGGATTTGCTAGTAACGGCTTAAAGGAACTACTACCTATTGAATTAGCTTACGGACGTATATTAGCGGAGGATTTAGTAGCTGACCATGATGTACCTTCATTCAATCGTTCACCGTATGATGGGTTTGCTATTAGAGCAGAAGATACGAATTTAGCGGGTTATGAAACGCCAATTGTATTTAAAGTAGTTGGTGAAATTGGCGCAGGATCGCTATTCGATGAGAAAGTAGGTCCGTTTCAAGCGGTTCGAATTATGACGGGAGCACAAATTCCGAATGGGTGTGATGCGGTTGTTATGTTAGAGCTGACTCGTCAATATGAGGAAGCTGGCAACAATTATATGGAAGTGAAGCGATCGTTCAAAGCGGGCGACAATATTTCTTTTCAAGGTGAAGATGCTCGTAAAGGAACGGTTCTTGCAAAAAAAGGATCATACATTCATCCAGGGATTTCAGCTCTTCTTGCTACGTTCGGATATAGTGAGGTACCAGTGGCGAGAAAGCCTGTAATTGGATTGTTAGCGACTGGTAGTGAATTACTGGATGTAAATGATTCGTTACAGCCAGGGAAAATCCGAAATAGTAATACGTATATGATATTGTCTCAAATTCGAAGAGCGGGCGGCAGAGTAAAATATTTTGGGAAGTTTAGCGATGATTTTCATACATGTTTCACAGCTGTAAAAGAAGCGTTAAGCCAAGTGGATATGCTCATTACAACAGGCGGTGTATCAGTAGGGGATTACGATTATTTACCAGCTATTTACGAAAAGTTAGGTGCATCGGTTCTTTTCAATAAAGTTGCAATGCGGCCAGGAAGTGTTACGACTGTAGCGCAATTAAATGGCAAGTTATTATTTGGTTTATCAGGAAATCCATCTGCTTGTTACGTAGGATTTGAATTATTTGTAAGACCGTGTATTCGGACGTATATGTTTATTGAAAAAGCACATGTAAAAAGAGAAAAAGCGTTATTAGGAGAAGATTTTTTAAAACCAAATCCATTTACAAGATTTGTGCGAGCAAAACTGACATATAACGAAGGGCAATTAATTGCTTATCCGTCAGGGTTTGATAAATCTAGCTCGGTTTCTTCTCTAGCAGAGACAAATATATTTATTGTACTTCCAGGTGGTACGAGAGGTTATAAAAAAGATATGTTCGTAGATGTTCTCTTGCTGGAAGATAACGAAGGTAGTGAATGGCCTTGGGCATTTTATAAAGTGAGAGGTGTTTCTAATGGGACAAGCGCTATTTGAGATTGTAGATATACCGATTGTAGTTGAAGAAGTAACGAATAAAGTCGCAAGAAGAGAAGCAGGTGCAATTACAACTTTTATTGGTACGGTGAGAGAGTTAACAAAAGGAAAACGAACATTACATTTAGAGTATGAAGCATATAAACCGATGGCAGTAAAACAACTTACGAAAATTGGTGAAGAAATGAATGGAAAATGGCCGGATGCAAAAGTAGCAATTACGCACCGAGTAGGGCGGTTAGAAATCATGGATATTGCGGTCGTTATTGCAGTTTCATCACCGCATCGTAAAGTAGCGTATGAAGCGAATGAATACGCGATTGAACGTATAAAACGAATCGTCCCAATTTGGAAAAAAGAATTTTGGGAAGATGGAACGATGTGGATTGGAGATCAACTTGAAAATACGGCATATCCGGATGGAAAACCGAAGAAGGAAGAATGAGAAGATGATTACAATTTTATTGTTCGCAAATTTACGTGAGGAAGTCGGATCGAATCGACTAGTAATTTTAGAAAAGCAAGAAATGACAGTTCAGCAATTAAAAGAATGGCTCAAAGCAAGCTATTGCTTACAATCGTTTGATAGAGTGATGGTGGCTGTTAATGAAGAGTTTGTAACGGATGAAGAGATGATAAAAGCTGGAGATATAGTCGCATTAATCCCGCCCGTTAGTGGGGGATAATAAGCTTTTTCGCCAAGAAGATGTTGTATATAAATTCGAATACGAGAAGGGATGAGTTCTATGATTACTCAAGAACAAATAATGAACGCATTAAAACATGTAGAGGATCCGGAGTTACACAAAAGTATTGTAGAATTAAATATGGTTAGAAATATACAAATGAATGGAACAGAGGTTAAACTTGAAGTAGTGCTAACGATTCAAGGTTGTCCATTAAAGGCAAAAATTCAACAAGATGTGGAAGAGTCTCTTCAGGCAATTGGTGCATCTAAAGTAGATTTGACATTTGGTTCTATGACACAAGAAGAACGAGCTGCGCTAACAGAGAAGTTAAAGAAAAATAGTAGAACAGAAACTGGAATGCCGAGCATGCTTCGCCTTGATTCAGGGGTACGATTTATTACTGTAACGAGCGGTAAAGGTGGAGTTGGAAAATCAACGGTGACAATTAACCTTGCAACTGCTTTAGCTCGTATGGGCAAAAAAGTGGGGATATTAGATGCAGATATATATGGTTTTAGCATTCCAGCTATGATGGAAACGAATCAAAAACCGACGATGATTGATCAAACAGCAATTCCGGTTGTTAGTCACGGTGTTAAAATTATGTCGATGGGATTTTTTACGGAAGGAAATAACCCAGTTATGTGGCGCGGACCGATGTTAAATAAATGGATTCAAAATTTCCTTGCGAATACGCACTGGGGAGAATTAGATTATTTACTTCTTGATTTACCACCTGGCACAGGAGATGTAGCTATTGATGTTGCAGCAATGATCCCGCAGGCGCAAGAAATTATCGTTACAACACCACACAATGTAGCTTCATTCGTAGCATCTAGAGTAGGTGTTATGGCAAAACATACGAAACACGAGATTTTAGGGATTGTAGAAAATATGGCTTATTATGAAGAACAAGATGGATCGAAAAATTATCTCTTCGGAAAAGGTGGCGGCGAAATGCTTGCAGAACAATTGCAAACAGAAGTGATTGCACAAATACCTTTTGCAAAACGAGAAGAAAATAACGGTTCATCTGTATATGATGAAGAGTCTCTTGTAGGAGAAGTGTTTACATCGTTAGCGGAGGATATTATTTATAGAGGATAGAGGGGGAAGTTTAGTATGGCGTGTAATATCGATCATTCTATGGAAGATGTAATGAATAAGCTTGAAAGTCAAAAGAGTTTTTTGCCTAAAGAGATTTTTACAGGATTGAAGGGATTTTTGCAAGGTAATCATTCACAGGAAATATTAAATGATATCTTTCATCTTTTAAAAAAGTATGACTTAGTTAGTAAAGAAGAACGAGAGATGAGAAATATTCAATTATTGCTGATTATAAAATAAATACGCTTTGGCTTTTGTTTTTTTGCAGAAGGGGTGAATGTAATGGATATGAAAAAGATGATTGAAACGATAGAAGCAACTAAAGTGACTGACGAAGAATTATCGATTTCTACTTTACATCAAAAGCTTGTGAAGTTGTATAGTCAAAAAGATAGTGCGGAGTATACGGAGATATTAAAATATATTTTATCATTATCCGTGCAGCTGAAGCTGAATCTCGTATTGAAATATTTTGGTGTGCGTCCGGTTGTTGCTGCAGATGAACGTATGCAATTTCAAGAGATATTTAAATGTTTAGCTAAGAAAGATGATAATGGGGAATGGTTTCTAAATTTCGTTTCTTTATATGTAGGACTAATTGTAGTTCTTCATTTTGATGAAAAAGAGATTGAGAGAAGTTTTTTCGATGATATGGTAGTGGATGAAGGGAATGCAATATAAGATTCTGCTTATAACATCTTTCTATTTAATTGCTTTAACTGCGATTTTAGTTCGTTATTTAAATATAAAGGTAACTAATTAATAAAAAGTGTTCTTCAGTTGTTTCCATCGTTTTTTCATGTTACCATTAAGCGAATTTTTCATAGGGAGAGAAAGCGATGAAATGGATTTATTTTATTATTATTAACGTTATAGCTTTTAGCCTTATGGGGCTTGATAAACGAAAAGCGAAGAAGAAACAGTGGAGAACGCCAGAAAGTACGTTGTTTTTATCAGCGGCAGCTGGAGGCGCAGTTGGTGCTTGGATCGGTATGTATATGTTTCACCATAAAACACATAAAAAGAAATTTGTTTTCGGTATACCATTACTTGTCGTTATAACAGTATGTTTACTTTTTGTTGTATGAGAAATGTCGAAAGAATTGCAGATTGATTATTGGTAAAGTGAGCATGCGGGACCGTATAATGGAGAAAAATGAGAAGAGGAGAAAAGGGAAGATGGGGAGTCAATCAGCACAGCAAAAAAAAGGGATTATATATGCAGCTGGTGCTTATACGATGTGGGGAATCCTACCAATCTATTGGAAATGGGTTGAGGAAGTTCCAGCAGATGAAATATTAGCACACCGCATCGTTTGGGCGTTTGTTTTTATGTTACTTGTATTAGGTGTTACGAAGAGGTTTCGTCAGTTTATTGGGGAGTTCGTGAACCTTTTTAAACGACCTAAATTATTAATGTCATTAACAATAGCTTCAGTCTTGATTAGCGGAAACTGGTTTGTCTACATATGGGCCGTTAATCATAATCATGTTATTGAAGCAAGTCTTGGATATTATATTAATCCGCTTATTAGTATTTTACTTGGTACAGTCGTTTTAAAGGAAAAGTTAAACTTTTGGCAATATGTTGCAGTTGGTTTAGCTGGAATAGGGGTTATCATTTTAACAGTCCGTTTCGGATCTATTCCGTGGGTTTCTTTATCACTTGCCTTTTCGTTTGGATTATACGGATTAACGAAAAAATTGTTAAACTATGATGCGACAATTGGTCTTACGATGGAAACAATGTTAGTGACGCCGTTTGCAATTATTTATCTCGTTATGACAGGAGCGCATGGATTCGGTTCATTTGGATCTATTTCCATGTCATCGACGTTACTATTAATAGGAGCAGGCATTGTTACAGCTTTACCACTTTTTTATTTTGCAAAAGGAGCACAACTTATTCCGCTTTATATGGTAGGATTTTTACAATATATTGCACCAACGATTAGTTTAATTTTAGGTGTATTCGTATTTGGTGAACATTTCACATCTACTCATATGATGGCATTTTTCTGTATATGGGTTGCATTATTTGTGTTTTCAATAGCGAAAACAAAGTTTTTAGTGCAGAAGCAACCGAAATTTATAAAAAATAAATCAGCAAAAGTATCATAATGCGTAGTATTTTCTACGCATTTTTCTTTATACTGATACTATATAGATTTCCATTATAGTCAGTAGGGAGCTGAGAACGTGGAAACAATTTTACATAATGATCCGCTTATGGCCGCTGTAATTTCATGGTTTCTAGCACAATTAACGAAAGTAGTCTTTAAATTATTCAAAACGGGTGAATTTGATTTTGCAAAGTTTTTCGCTTCAGGTGGGATGCCGAGTTCTCATGCTTCAACTGTTACAGCACTTGCGACAGGTGTTGGCGTTGTGGAAGGTGTGGAAAGTACCTTATTTGCTATTGCTGCTATCTTTGCAATAATTGTTATGTATGATGCTTCAGGAGTAAGACTTGCAGTTAGTAAACAAGCGAAAATATTGAATGAGTTCTTTCACGGTAGACAAACAGAATATAAGAAGTTAAATGAACTTGTCGGGCATACACCGTATGAAGTAGTAGTCGGTGCTTTAGTAGGGATTATTGTCGGAGTGGGATATTGCTTATGAGCAGAACATTTTATATGTTCTGTTTTTCTTTGTTTTCATACATATTTAGCTACCTTTTTGAATATCGTTATACGGATTTCGAAAGGGTGGGTGAGTAACTTGTTATTATATGAAAAAGTGCATGAAGAAATAGCGAGAAGAACAACTGCACTTCAAACGATGCAACGGCAAGATGGTACGTGGCAGTTTTGTTTTGAAGGAGCACCATTAACAGATTGCCATATGATTTTTTTATTAAAATTATTAGGTAGAGATAAAGAGATAGAACCGTTTGTAAAAAGATTAGCATCACTTCAAACAAATGAAGGAACATGGAAATTGTATGAAGATGAAGTGGGTGGCAATTTATCTGCTACAATTCAATCTTATGCGGCCTTACTAGCTTCAAAAAAATATACAAAAGAAGATGCGAATATGAGGCGAGCCGAAATGTTTATTAAGGAACGTGGAGGCGTGGCGCGTGCTCATTTTATGACGAAGTTTTTATTAGCAATTCATGGAGAATATGAATACCCTTCGCTCTTTCATTTGCCAACACCGATTATGTTTCTGCAAAATGATTCACCCCTCAGTATATTTGAATTGAGTAGCTCAGCACGTATCCATTTAATTCCGATGATGGTTTGTTTAAATAAAAGATTTCGAGTAGGAAAAAAGTTACTGCCAAATTTAAATCATATCGCAGGCGGGGGCGGGGAATGGTTTCGGGAGGAGCGGTCTCCGTTGTTTCAAACGTTATTAAGTGATGTAAAACAAATCATATCGTATCCACTTTCTTTACACCATAAAGGATATGAGGAAGTCGAACGTTTTATGAAAGAGCGTATTGATGAAAATGGAACGTTATATAGTTACGCAACTGCCTCATTTTATATGATTTATGCTTTACTCGCGTTAGGACATTCTCTTCAATCATCAATGATTCAAAAAGCTATAGCAGGGATAACATCTTATATATGGAAGATGGAAAGAGGGAATCATTTGCAAAACTCTCCTTCAACTGTATGGGATACGGCTTTACTCAGCTATACGTTACAAGAGGCCCACGCTTCGAAAGATAATAAGATGATTCAACATGCAGCAGCGTATGTATTAAAAAAACAGCATACAAAAAAAGCTGATTGGAGCGTACATGCTCCGGCGCTTACTCCAGGCGGTTGGGGTTTTTCGGATGTGAATACGACAATTCCAGATGTCGATGATACAACAGCCGTGCTAAGAGCGTTGGCAAGAAGTAGGGGGAACGAAAATGTAGATAATGCTTGGAAGAAAGGGGTCAATTGGGTTAAAGGATTACAAAATAATGATGGTGGTTGGGGAGCGTTTGAAAAAGGTGTGACGAGTAATTTATTAGCAAATTTACCAATCGAAAATGCAAGCGATATGATTACAGATCCCTCTACACCAGATATTACAGGAAGAGTGTTAGAGCTTTTCGGGACATACGCGCAAAATGAATTGCCTGAGAAACAAAAACAAAGTGCGATAAATTGGTTAATGAATGTGCAAGAGGAAAATGGATCATGGTATGGGAAATGGGGGATTTGTTATATATACGGTACGTGGGGTGTTATGACTGGTTTACGGTCACTCGGAATTCCATCTAGCAATCCATCAATGAAAAGAGCAGCTTTATGGTTGGAACATATACAGCATGAAGATGGTGGGTGGGGGGAATCGTGCCAAAGTAGCGTGGAAAAAAGGTTCATTACTTTACCATTTAGTACACCATCCCAAACAGCATGGGCGTTAGATGCTCTCATTTCTTACCATGATGAAGAAACACCAGCTATTCGAAAAGGTATTTCATATTTGCTTGCGAATCCTTATGTGAATGAAAAATATCCTACCGGAACAGGTTTGCCAGGTGGGTTTTATATTCGTTATCATAGCTATGCCTATATATATCCGCTACTTACTTTGGCACATTATATAAAAAAATATAGAAAATAAACCGAGAGGATATCTCTCGGTTTATTTTGTTGGGTAGTAGGTCCCTGTTGAAAAGAATAAGGTTGTGCGTTCTTTATTTTTCTGTTGACTGGCGTTTTTGACGTGCATCAGCGGCATTTGCACGTGCGTTTGCTTCTAAGTCATTGTGGTCAGCGAGTTCACGAGAGAACTCAACATCAATGCCATCAGCAGCTTTGTTTTGCTTGAAATTTTTTTTGTTCATTCGACACAATCTCCTTGTGTTTTATGCGACGTTGCAAAGTTAGTTTGACACAAATAGACTTTTTTATACAAAGAGGAATTGGGAAGCAAAGAGCCGAAATATACAGTATAAGTAATAGAAATGGGGGATAGGGATGGAGTTTTTAAATGGGAAAACAGCTGTAGTAACAGGAGCTGCACAGGGAATTGGAAAAGAGATTGCAAGGGTTTATGCAAAACTAGGGGCTAAAGTATTAATTAGCGATGTAAATGAAGAGAAGCTACAAAAAACGACACGTGAATTATCAGATGAAGGATATGAAGTGAAGCAGTATCGTTGTGATGTGAGTAATCAAAATGATGCGAAGTCCTTAATTGAATACGCTGTCCAAACATTTGGTACACTGCACATTTTAGTAAATAATGCAGGAATTACGCGAGATGCTATGTTACATAAAATGGAGAAACCAGAATGGGAACAAGTACTGCAAGTAAATTTAACAGGTGTTTTTTATTGTATGCAGCCAGCGCTTCTTTACATGAGACAACAAGGGTATGGACGCATTATTAATATATCTTCAATTAGTAGAGAAGGAAACATAGGTCAAGCGAATTATGCTGCTACAAAGGCAGGAGTTGTAGGTTTAACGAAAACAGCGGCGAAAGAAGTTGGAAGCTTCGGCATTACGTGCAATGCGATTTGTCCAGGGTTTATGGATACAGATATGACAAAAACGATACCAGATAAAGTGAAAGAAAAGATGGTTGGCGCGATTCCAGTTGGTAGAATTGGAACGCCAGAAGATATTGCGAACGCAGCTGCCTTTTTAGCGTCAGAATACGCATCCTATATTACAGGAGAAGTATTGAATGTGAGCGGAGGACTACAAGTTTAAAGGAATACATAATGAAAAGAACCTGACCGGATAGGCCAGGTTCTTTTTTCGTTAATTTAAGTTGAGCCAAACGCTCTTCACTTCTGTATAGTTATTTAATGCGTAAGATCCCATTTCACGGCCAAGACCAGATTGTTTAAAACCTCCGAATGGAGATGCTGCATCAAAGACGTTATAACAGTTTACCCATACAGTACCAGCACGTACTTTACTTGCAACATAGTGTGCTGTTTTAACATTTTCTGTCCACACACCAGCCGCTAAGCCGAACTGTGATTTATTTGCACGTTCAATTACTTCATCAATATCGTTAAAAGGTATTGCAGAAATAACTGGACCGAAAATTTCTTCTTTTGCGATCGTCATTTCGTCATTTACGTCGGCGAATACTGTAGGAGAAACGAAGTAGCCTTGATCGAATGGATTGCTTCCTCCGCAAAGTACTTCAGCGCCTTCTTCAATCCCTTTTTCAATGTAGCCCATTACACGTTTTTGTTGTTCTTCGGAAACGAGAGGACCGATTGTTGTTTCAGGGTTAAGACCGACACCTTGATTTAGTTTTTTAGAATAGAGGACGAGATCAGCCATGACATTATCATACATTTTCTTCGGAACAAATAAGCGTGATCCAGCAGAGCATACTTGTCCTTGGTTAAACATAACACCAGAAAGTGCACCAGGAATCGCGCGAGATAAATCAGCATCTGGCAAGATGATATTTGGTGATTTACCGCCTAACTCAAGTGTAACGCGTTTTAATGATTCAGATGCTTGTCGCATAATTTGTTTACCGACTGGAGTAGAACCAGTAAATGCAATTTTATCAACGAGTGGATGATTAACGAGAGCTTGTCCAGCTGATTCACCGAATCCAGGAACGATATTAATAACACCTTTCGGGAATCCAGCTTCTTCAATTAATTCAGCTAAGTATAGAGCAGATAGTGGAGTTTGCTCTGCAGGTTTTAAAACGATTGTACATCCTGTAGCAAGCGCTGCTCCCATTTTCCACATTGCCATAAGAAGTGGGAAGTTCCAAGGAATAATTTGACCGACGACACCAACAGCCTCATGGCGTGTATAGTTAAAGTAATTACCAGAAACAGGGATTGTTTGACCAACGATTTTCGTAGCCCAGCCAGCATAATAGCGCATATGTTCAATTGCAAGTGGTATGTCTGCTGCCATTGTTTCACGGATTGGCTTTCCGTTATCTAATGTTTCGAGCTGTGCAAGCTCTTCTTTATGTTCTTCCATTAAATCAGCTAACTTGTACATAAGACGGCTTCGCTCAGCAGTGCTCATGCGAGACCAAGGACCTTCGTCGAAAGCCATGCGAGCTGCAACGACAGCTTTATGAATATCTTCTCGACCAGCCTCAGAAACGACGGCAAGTGTTTCGCCGGTTGCTGGGTTAGGTGTTTTAAATGTTTTTCCGGAAGCGCTCTCAATGAAGGATCCATTCACATATAACTTTTTTGTACCTTGAAGAAACTTTTCTACCTTTTCATGAAGATTTACAGCTAGTTGACTCATTGTATAACCCCCTTGAAAATATAATGTAAACGCAGTACGAGACGGCGTTTATTCCGAAATCAAGGATGTGGGAACTAGATGGAAAGCCTCTAATTTTAATCATAATTAACAAATACTGAAAATTCAAATTTCATTTGTGTTACAATTGTAAAAAATATGTAATGTAAGAGAAACTTCTATATGATTATAAAAAATCCTGCTTGTTTTTGCTTTCTAGTAGGAAAAACTAGAAGAACAATGGTACAATAATACATCGTGAGAGGAGGGAGAAAATGAAGAATTATCATGATGATCCACGCTTTCGAATTGCCCATAGAGAAGCGTTAATTGGTCTTGGACTTGCTATTATCAATTTTATAATATGGTACGGATTTGCTTATGGGCTTGGTAGTGAAAATCCAAGTGAATATACATATGTATTCGGTTTTCCAGCATGGTTTTTTTATAGCTGTATCGTTGGATTTATCGTTATGGTTATTTTACTTAGTTTAGTTGTTCGTTTTGTATTTCAAGATATTTCACTCGATGAGGAAGAAAAAAGTGAGGAATAATAGATGAATTGGTATGTAATCATTCCAATGATAATTTCGTTTATCGTTGTATTTTTAATTGGTGTATATGCTTCAAGACGCGTACAAGCGACTGCTCATAATAAATTTTTACAAGAATATTTTCTTGGTGGGCGTGAACTTGGCGGTTTATTATTAGCGATGACAATGATTGCTACGTATGGTAGTGCTAGTAGCTTTATTGGTGGTCCAGGTATTGCGTACAATATGGGCCTCGGATGGGTATTATTATCTGCGATTCAAGTTGTAACAGGGTATATAGTTTTAACGGTTATCGGTAAAAAGTTTGCAATTATCGCTAGGAAGATGGAAGCCATTACTCTTATCGATTATTTAAAGGGAAGATACAATAATAAAGCAGTTGTTATACTTTCTGCGTTATGTATTATTATCTTCTTATTTTCAGCAACAGTAGCTCAATGGGTCGGCGGTGGCCGATTAATTGAATCACTAACGGGTCTATCTTATACAACAGCACTATTTTTATTTACTTTTTCTGTACTTGTGTACGTATTAATTGGTGGATTTCGTGCAGTTGCTTTATCAGATACGTTATTAGGAATTATTATGTTAGTTGGAACGACAATCATTTTAATTGCTACTGTCATTGCTGGTGGTGGAATTGAAAAGATTATGCAGGAACTTATTCAAATCAATCCGAATTTAATTACACCATTCGGAGCGGATGGTAGTTTAACGAAATCATATGTGACATCATTTTGGATTTTAATTGGAATTGGTGTTGTTGGTTTACCGCAAATTAGCGTGCGTGCCATGTCTTATAAAAATTCAAAAGCTATGCATCAAGCATTAATAATTGGAACGGTTGTTGTAGGTACAATTATGATTGGTATGCATTTAACAGGTGTATTTGCACGAGTCGTACTTCCGGGTATAACGGTACCAGATAAAGTAATGCCGCTACTCGCGATGGAAGTGTTGCCACCTTGGTTAGCCGGAGTTTTTTTAGCCGCGCCAATGGCAGCAATTATGTCTACAGTAAACTCGTTATTGTTACTTGTAAGTTCATCAATTATTAAAGATATATACGTAAATTACATAAATAAAGATGCAGCAGACAGTACGATCAGAAAAGGAAGTTTGTGGATTACTGGTATCGTAGGGCTACTCGTTTATGCAGCAGCAATTAAACCACCAGATTTTTTAATATGGTTAAATTTATTTTCTTTCGGTGGATTAGAAGCAGCATTCATTTGGCCAATTGTATTAGGGTTATATTGGAGAAAAGGAAATGCAACAGGAGCGCTTGCCTCTATTTTAGTTGGGGTAGGCTCATATATGTGTATTCATCTTTTCTATCCAAATCCGTTCGGTATACATACAGTTGTCTTCCCAATTTGTTTTGCGTTTATCGCTTATATCATTGGAAGTATGAGTGCTGTGAAGAAAAACAGTATAGGTTAGAGGAAGAACGTAGTCCTTATAGAGGACTACGTTTTTTTGTGTGAATTTATTCTTTTTTATTCTGTATATGTAAGGTTATTCATAAATTAATAACAATTGAGGGGATGGAGTTGAGGTCGATGAAAAAAGTATTATTTTTGGGAGACCCAGGAATTGATGACTCTTTAGCCATCATGTATGGAATTATGCATCCTGATATTGATATTGTTGGTGTTGTAACCGGATATGGAAATGTAACACAAGAAAAGGCGACAAGTAATGCAGCATATTTGCTGCAAATGGCAGGGCGGGAGGATATACCTGTTATTAATGGTGCGAAAATTCCTTTATCCGGAGATGTTACAACGTATTATCCAGAAATTCATGGGGCAGACGGTTTAGGGCCAATTAAACCTCCAAAAGCTTTTTCGCCAAATATAAAACCTTTTTGTGCTTTTTTTGATATTCTTGAAAAGTATAAAGGAGAATTAATCATTGTTGATGCTGGTAGGTCAACGACACTAGCGACAGCATTTATTTTAGAAAAGCCGATGATGAAGTATGTGAAAGAATATTATATAATGGGTGGTGCTTTTTTAATGCCCGGCAATGTGACACCAGTCGCAGAGGCGAATTTTCATGGTGATCCGATTGCGTCACAATTAGTTATGCAAAATGCCAAGAATTTGACATTAGTGCCACTTAACGTTACATCTGAAGCAATTATTACGCCAGAAATGGTGAAATATATTACGAAACACTCTAAAACGAATTTTAATAAATTAATTGAACCGATATTTACGTATTATTATAAAGCGTATAAAAAGTTAAATCCGAAAATAACAGGTAGCCCAGTACATGACGTTGTTACAATGATGGTTGCGGCGAATCCGTCTATTTTGGATTATGTGTACCGTCGTGTCGATGTGGATACAGTAGGGATTGCAAAGGGAGAAAGTATTGCTGATTTCCGTCCACAACCTGATGCAAAATCCTTAAAGAATTGGGTGCGAATTGGTTGGTCATTACATTATAAAAAATTTCTCGAAGACTTCGTAAAAATTATGACGTAGACATAATAGGAGAATACAAGTTAAAATAATGGAGATGATTACTAAAATAATCATCTCCATTATTTTGTTTGAAAGAGATAGATAGAGAAGAGTTATACAATAGGAGAGGAATTTTACTTGAAAAAAACTATAGTATGCGCAGTGATTGTGGGTATTTTCGTTTTGCTAATATCGGGTAATTTTTTAGTGAAAAAAGTGTGGAGTTCAAATAATGATGATGCACAGTATATCGCATCCTTTATTGAAGAACATAAAGATGAAAAAAATAGTGCGCTTCTCGTGAAGAGAAATGATAAAGTTGTTTATTCTGTAAATCCAAATGTTGTATTGCCAGTTGCTAGTACGATGAAGTTAATTGTGGCGCTTGAATATACGAAACAAGTTACGGAAGGGAAAATTGATCCGTCTAGTTTCGTTTCCATTAATGATATAAATCGTTATTATGTGCCGAATACAGATGGCGGTGCACAAGATAGATGGCAAAGGTATTTGCAAAAGACAGACAAGATAACAGAAGAGGCAGTTTCTTTAGAAGAAGTGGCAAAAGGAATGGTTAAGTTTAGTTCGAATGCGAATGCTGAATATTTAATGGAAGTGTTAGGGTTGGATAATATTAATCGAAATTTACAAAGTTTATCCCTTCCAGCACATCAGCCGCTATTTCCGATTGTTTCATCTTTATACATCCCTGGATATTTGCATAAAGAACTACATGTTCCGAAATATAAAATAGAGAAAAAGTTAAAAGAAATGTCTCAAGAGCAATATCGTGAATATGCGATGATTATACATGAACGCTTAAAAAAGAAGGGGCCATTATTACAGAAGGAAATACCTCTTTATTTAGAGGAACGTTACGATAAAATTTGGTCAGATCGATTACCAGCAGCTTCTGCAAACGATTATATGGTACTGCTTCAAAAGGCAAACCATAAAGGTGGCCTAACAGAAGCCGAAGAAAAAGTGTGGGCGAATATCGTTGAAACAGATATGAGCGCTAAAAAATATCGTAAAACATTTAGACATGCAGGGCAAAAAAATGGCTATACGCCATGGACAGTTACAAAAGCAGTTTATGCGATGGATAAACGCGGGAACTGTACAGAAATAGTGTTTTTAGCCAATAATTTAAATGAGGACGACAGTGCAGAAATACGGAAACATTTAGCAAACTTACATTTCCAAGTGTTGCAAAGTGATAAGTATGATGCGACTTTTATTAAGTAAACTCGGTGCAGAGAGCACCGAGTTTATTTTTATGTACAAGCACATTTTTCCTATCTCTGGGTATGATGGGTAGTAATACTTAGGTGAGAGGGGAAAAGGTGATGAAACAAAGTAAAGAAGATTTTATAAAGAGTGAAGGCGCTGATTTCCCTGGAAAAACATATGTGGATTGCGTATTACAACATGTATTTCATTTTCAGCGAAATTACTTATTGAAAGATATGTTTCAAGTGCATAAAGCGCATATTGTGATGCTAACAGAAGAAAGTCTAATGAAAAAGGAAGAAGCTAAAGTTATATTAAACGCTCTTAAAAAGGTAGAGGGAATTCAAAAAGATCAATTGCTATATACAGAGCAGCATGAAGATCTCTTTTTTCTAGTCGAACATTTAATTTCTCAAGAAGCGAAATGCGATTTTGTAAGTAATATGCATATTGGTAGAAGTAGAAATGATATGGGGGTAACGATGTATCGTATGAGTTTAAGGCGATATGTACTACGATTAATGGAGCATCATTTGTTATTGCAAGAAAGTATACTACAACTTGCTGCTGATCATAAAGAAACGATTATGCCAGCTTATACACATACACAACCAGCACAGCCCACAACATTTGGTCATTATACGTTAGCGATTTATGATACGATGCAGAGAGATTTAGAACGAATGAAACGAACGTACAAACTTTTAAATCAGTCTCCAATGGGAGCCGCCGCTCTTTCTACAACAAGTTTCCCAATTAAACGAGAGCGAGTTGCCAATTTACTTGGGTTTACAAATGTAATTGAGAACTCATATGATGCTGTTGCTGGAGCGGACTATTTATTAGAAGTTAGCTCGTTACTTATGGTAATTATGACGAATACGAGTAGATGGATTCATGATTTTTTATTATTAGCGACGAAAGAATATGATGGTATTACTGTTGCAAAGCCATATGTACAAATAAGTAGTATTATGCCGCAAAAGCGAAATCCAGTTTCCATTGAACACGCCCGTGCGATTACGAGTAGTGCTTTAGGAGAAGCATTTACAGTATTTCAAATGATTCATAATACACCATTTGGTGATATTGTCGATACGGAAGATGATTTGCAGCCGTATTTATATAAAGGAATTGAAAAGACCATTCGTGTTTTTTGTATTATGAATGCAGTTATTCGAACAATGAAAGTAGAAGAAGAAACGTTAAAAAGTCGTTCTTATAAACATGCAATTACGATAACTGATTTCGCAGATGTTTTAACAAAAAACTATAGCATTCCATTTCGGCATGCGCATCATGCAGCGAGTGTTATTGCGAATATGTCATTGGAGCAACAAAAGGAGCTACATGAATTACATTTAAAAGATGTAAATATATACTTACAAGAAAAATTTGAAATACATTTATTGGAAAAAGAGTGGGGGGAAATAATATCGCCAGAAGCATTTATTCAAAAAAGAAATGTATACGGTGGACCGAGTAAAAAAGAAATGGAGCGCATGATTAAAAATCGAACAGAGTCATTTCAGAAAGAAGAAGAGGTATTTGAAAAGGAAAAACAGAGAATTTTACAAGCGGAAAATGATTTGAATACGTTAGCTTCGAATATTATTGAATCGTAAAAGAAGGATTTAATGAATTAATCGCCAATACTTAATGAAACTATAAATAGAGGGAAGAGATTGTCGATGATTCAATTACATGTATACGAAGAGATTCTTCATTTTAAAGAAGAGGTTACACCATTTTTAGAAAAGAATGAGCAGGAAAATAATCTCATATTAGGTGTATTACAAATGGTCCAACAACCGATATTTATGGGGGTAGCAAAACAAGAGGAAGAAATTGTAGTTGTATTTCTTCAAACAGAAGAAAAGAAACAAATCATTGTTGCTACGTCTGAAATTGAGGAAGAGGATATCGTGGAACTTGCAAAAAAATTAACGAAAGTATATTCAAATGTTCCTGGATTGATTGGTAATAAGAAAATTGTACAGAAATTAGCGGAAGAGATTGCCGTGTTAGAAAATAAGAAAACGAATGTTGTAATGGAGCAAGGTGTGTATGCATTACAACAAGTTAAGAAGAAGTGGACCGAGGATGGGGCTTTTCGAGAAATAGGTAGTGATGAGCTACCATTAATAGAACAGTGGATTTATCAATTTTGCGAAGATGTAAGGCTTCCTACTACGAAAGAAGAAGCGAAACAAACCGCTCATACATTAATTACGAACCGTCGTCTATTTGGTTTAGAAGTAGATGGGAAGCTTGTTTCTGTAGCTGCAAAAACGAGACCAACTACAAAAAATATAACAGTTAATTTCGTATATACACCGAAAGAAGCGCGGAAAAAAGGGTACGCATCTAGTTGTGTCGCTGCACTTAGTCAACGTATGTTAGATGAAGGATATAAGACGACTACGTTATATACTGATCTAGCAAACCCTACGTCTAATAAAATTTATCAAGAAATTGGTTATGAAAAAATTGCGGAGTCTGTACTTATATTTTTAGAGAAATAAAATGAAAAGGCACGCTATTACAGCGTGCCTTTTTGTTATTCATCAATTCGAATGACTTCACCTTGCGGGAAATTCTCAGTTTCTAGTAAGCTACGAATTGCTTTCGCAACGTATTCAGGTGACAGTAGTTTTCCTTCTTCTTTTAGTGCGATGAAGCGGTCTAAATTTATGAAGTCTTCTTTATTTGTTTCACGAATTTGTGCTTGCATACTTGTATCAACAACACCAGGTGCAAAAGCGACGATTTTTACTGGATATTCTTTTTCTGCTTCTTCGGTTGCTACGCACTGTGTAAACATATTTACACCAGCTTTTGTTGTACAATAAGCGCCCCATCCAAAATAAGGATTTTTTCCTGCACCAGATGAAATGTTTATAACACGTTTATCTACTTTCCAGTCTTTCGTATATCTCATGAAAGTAGAGGTAAGAATCATCGGTGCAAGTAAATTAATTTGAACGTTCGTAATGAACAGTTCGCTCTCAGCTTTTTCTATCGGTTTCATGGGTGCGAGTGTACCTGCGTTATTAATTAAATGAATAGATGATACAGTATCTTCTTTTATAGATGAAATGATTTCGTTAAAGTTAGATTCTAAGTTATGTATATCTTGAAGATCTAAGGGGTGGAAAATGCAATTGCTGTTATATTGTTCTGCGAGTTTAGTAAGCTCTTTATTTTCTCTTCTAGAAATAGAGATGATACTCGTGTTTTCTTCTAACAATTGCGCGGCGATTGCCTCACCTAAACCTTGTGAAGTTCCTGTTATGATAACGTAGCGCATAGGGTAGTAAACTCCTCTCCATATATGTGGAATTTTGTTGGACAACGTACATTGTATAGTTTGTCTACATTTTATAGTATAGAGCACTTTTTACTATAAATGAAATGAGATGATTGTGTGCCTTTTATGAATCGCTTTACAACAACAGTAACTGGTGCCGTCACGTTCACTGGGAACACGTTAGGACTAAGTCCTACATCGCCTGCACCAAATAATAACTTCGGTACGATTGATGTATTTACAACGGTAAATACATCGCTCCAAGTAACTGGATTCCCAGCAGGAACGACGAATGACTGGCCATTAAATTCTTCAAGTGCAATTTTGAATCTTCCGGCAGGGAGTAGTATTTTATACGCAGAACTAGTATGGGCCGGCACATACCGGACCGATACAGAAGATGTTTCAGCTTTTTTAAATGATAACATTACATTTACAACACCAGCAGGAACGTTTTCAGTTACGCCAGACCCTGCTACCGCGCAGCAAGGTTCAGTAGGAAACCAGTTTTATTATGCTCGCTCTGCTAATGTAACGAATCTTGTAAGTGCAGGTGGGGCAGGAACTTATACGACAGGGGCCGTACCGGCTACAAGAACTTCAGCTGATCCAACAATTAGTCGTTCAGCTGGCTGGACGCTTGAGGTTGTGTATCAAAATGCAAGTTTACCGCTTCGAAATTTGTCAGTATATGCAGGTCAAGAAATTATCGATGCTTCATCACCACCAGTTGATGCTACTATTTCTGGATTTGCTACTCCGGCAACAGGAGCTGTAACAGGAAGGGTACTTGTAACTGCCCAAGAAGGTGATTCTAACATTTCTGGAGATCAGCTTCGCTTTGGGCCGAATGCGAATACTACAGTTGCGTTATTCGGACCAAGAAATCCCGCGAATAATTTCTTTCAGTCACAAATTTGTAATGACAGTGGAAATTTAGATACGAGCGGTACATTTGGAGATTTGAATCAGCCGTTAGGGGTAGCTTTGGCTGTCCGAAGACAAGGGTGGGATATTACGAATGTAGATGCCTCTTCATCTTTAATAAACAATCAAACGTCAGCAACGGTTCGCTTCGTTACAAATGGAGATGGATACGCTGCAGCTGGTTTTGGTGTTCAAATTGATGCAACGGGGCCAATTATTAATCCTGTTAAATCGGTCAATAGAACAGTCGCAGGGGTAGGGGATACTCTCACCTATACGATTACGGTCCCGAATACAGGAACAGGAAGCGCAGAAAACGTTGTATTACGTGATAGTATTCCGAGCGGAACGACGTTTGTTGCAGGTAGTGTAACGGTAGGGGGAGTAACGCAGCCGAATGCAAACCCTGCTAATGGAATTAATTTAGGTACAATCCCAAATAACACGCAAAGAATTGTTACATTTCAAGTTCGAATAACATCATTCCCGAATCCAAATCCTATTTCAAATCGTGCAATGGTGTCATATCAATTCCGTCCTTTCGTCGGTAGTCCACCTATTACAAGTACCTCTTCTTCCAATACAGTACAAACGACAGTGAATCAAGCAACTATAAGTATGCAAAAATCTGTAGATTTACAGACGGCAACGCTTAATGATGTATTAACGTACACGGTTAATGTGACGAATAATGGAAACGTTACCGCAAATAATGTTATTTTTGTTGATAGTATTCCTGCAGGAACAACATTTGTAGCAAACAGCGTTACGGTAAATGGAGTAGGACGTCCAGGAGCAAATCCAGCAAGTAGTATTAATCTAGGAAGTATTAATGCTTCGCAAACGACGGTAGTGCGCTTTCAAGTTCGAGTAACATCTAATCCTCTTGTCAATCCAATTCCGAACCGTGCGAGTGCAACATTTACCTTTACTCCAGTACCTGGTCAACAACCAGTTTCCGGGCAAGCGACAAGTAATACTGTATTTACTACTATTAATATAGCTGACATAAGAACAAGAAAAACAGTAGATAGAGCTTTTGCGACAGTAAATGACATTCTTACGTACACTGTAACAATTGAAAATACAGGAAATGTACTTGCAACGAACGTTATTTTTCAAGATCCAATCCCAATTGGAACGACTTTTATCGCAAATAGTGTGACTGTGGATGGGGCTTCACAGCCTGGAGCAAATCCAGCGACTGGGTTTACAGTAGCAAATATTTCTCCAGGTGGAAGTAGGACGGTTACATTTCAAGTCCGGGTGACATCTACGCCATCAGGAGGTACGATTGCGAATCGCGGAAATGTATCTGCTAATTTCGTCGTTAAACCGAATCAACCACCAGTAACGATTAATAGGCAAACGAATACAGTTGTGACACAAGTGAATACAGGTGGTTTAAATGTAATAAAAGAAGTGAATACAACGCAAGCAGCAGTCGGTGACACTTTAACGTACACGATTGCCGTTCAAAATACAGGAAACGTTCCGTTAACAAATGTATTTTTCCAAGACACTATTTCTTCCGCTGTTTCTTTCGTTGCAAATTCTGTAACAATTAATGGAGTACCGCAAAGTGGACTGAATCCGAATACAGGATTTACTCTTCCAAATATTCCTGCGGCTCAAACAGTTGTAGTGACATTTGACGTATTAATTGTACAGGATCCAGAAAATGAAGATATTTTAAATCAAGCAAATGTAACAGCAAGTTTTCAAGTGAATCCGAGCGAACCGCCAGTAACAATCAATGTTCCGAGTAATATTGTGAATACAACTGTACAATCAGGGAACTTTGAAGTTGTGAAAGCAGTGAATACGGATGTTGCAACTGTAGGGGATGTTTTAGTATATACAATCGAAATCATAAATGCAGGTAGTGTACCAGCTACAAATGTATTTTTCCAAGATTCAATTCCACAAGGGACATTATTTATTGAAAATAGTGTAGTTGTTAATGGTGTTTTACTAGAAGGGGCAGATCCAGAACTTGGATTCCAATTAAATAATTTGCCTACTGGCGCGAGTGTGATTGTTACGTTTGAAGTATTAATTGATGAAATTCCCCAAGGAAATAATGTCGTAAATAATGCGAATGTAACTGGTGATTTCCTTGTAAATCCAACAGAGCCACCGATTACTGTAACAGTACCAAGTAATACTGTTATGACAGTCGTGAATTCTTCAGGATTAAATGTAATGAAAAGTGTAAGTGCTACTGAAGCAGGAGTAGGAGATACGTTAACGTATACAGTTCGTATACAGAATAGTGGAACAGTAGCAGCAACAAATGTATCATTCCTTGATCCGATTCCTACTGGAACAACGTTTGTAGCAAATAGTGTAACGATAAATGGAGCGCCACAACCAGGTTTAAACCCAACAACTGGATTTCCACTTGCTAATATTCCAGTAGGAGGGATGGTAACAGTTACTTTTCAAGTGACAATCACGAGTGTACCACCAAATAGAGTTCTTCCGAATAATGCGAATGTAACTGCGGATTTCCAAGTAAGTCCTCTCCAGCCGCCAATTACAATCGTAACGATTAGTAATATTGTTGTGACGCGAGTGAATGTAGGATCACTTAATGTAATGAAGAGTGTAAATACACCACAAGCAGGAGTAGGAGATACGTTAACGTATACGATTCTTATTCAAAATACAGGAACTGTTCCTGCAACGAATATTATTTTTCAGGATCCAATTCCGTCTGGTACTGCGTTTGTAGCAAATAGTGTGACGATAAATGGAGTTGTTCAACAAGGCGCGAATCCTATGGCAGGTTTCCCAGTACCTAATATTCCAGTTGGGCAAACTGCTACAATTACGTTTCAAGTTACAGTGACGAGCGTGCCGAGTGGTGGGAATATAAGAAATCAATCGAATGTAACTGCAAGTTTTCTTATAAATCCGGCTGGTCCTCCTATAACGACTGTTACGAATAGTAACTTTGTAGTGACGCAAGTAAACACAGCTCGGTTAAATATACAAAAATCTTCATCTGTACAACAAGCAGCACTTGGAGAAACTTACACGTATTCTATTGTCATTCGAAATAACGGCACAGTAACAGCAACGAATGTCTCTTTTATTGATCCAATTGCTTTAGAAACAATATTTGTAGTAAATAGTGTAACGATAAATGGAGCGCCACAACCTGGATTTGACCCAAATATTGGTTTCCCGCTTCCTAATATTGCAGCTGGAACATCATTGACAGTAACGTTCCAAGTTACGGTAGTTGCACCGTCTACACGTGGGGCAGTATTAAATACAGCATCTGTTACAGCCACTTTCTTATTAAATCCTTTACAACCACCTGTAACAACAACGAACTCAAGTAATACAACGGTAGTTACAATCCCGTTACCTCCTCCTGGTGAAGTAACAGCAACAAAAACAGTTGATGTTGCAACTGGGGCTGTTGGGGATGTATTAACGTATACTGTGCTAATAACGAATGTAGGGATTATCCCTGTTACAGATGTGTTCTTCCAAGATGTCATTCCAGAAGGAACAACATTTGTAGCAAATAGTGTAACGATAGGTGGAGTGCAGCAACTTGGTTTAAATCCAGAAATAGGATTTACAGTTACTCCATTATTAATTGCTGGTGGAAATATTGAGGTAACGTTCCAAGTGACGATTACAGAAATTCCAGATAATGAAGTCATATTAAATGATGCAGACGTTACGTTTACTTCACAACCAAATCCTCAGGAACCACCGATTACGGAAACGATATTAACGAATTTAGTCGTTACGACAATTAATATAGCTTCGATTTTCCCATTAAAACTAGTAGATAAAGAAGTAGCCACTGTAGGAGAAATATTAACGTATGATGTATTGATTTTTAACTTTGGAACAGTGGCAGCGACGAATGTTGAATTTATCGATACTACTTCCACTGGTGTAGCATTTGTACCAGGAAGTGTGAGCATAAACGGGGTACCGGCACCAGGATTAGATCCTTTCATAGGTTTTACAGTTCCAGATATACCTGTAGATGATTTTGTACTTGTCACATATCAGGAAGTGGTTACAAGCATACCAGAAGGTGGAACGATTGTTAACTTTGTAGACGTTACAGCTACATTTGCTGTAAGTGGAACAGAACCACCTATTACAGAGACGACGACAAGTAACACGACATTAACAGAAATAAATGAACCTGGTCTGAATGTATTAAAATCAGTAAGTCAGCCGATTGTTGCAGTAGGCGATATAATCACATATACAACAGTAGTTCAAAATACAGGGACAGTGGTAGCGACGAATGTTCAATATAGTGATGTATTACCGTCCTCGATCACATTTGTCCCAGATAGTGTAACGATAGATAGTGTGTTACAACCTGGATTCAATCCTAATAATGGATTCCCGCTTCCAGATATAACTCCAGGTGAAAGTGTAGAAGTTACGTTCCAAGTAACAGTTGTCAGTGTTCCATCAAACGGAACAATTGCTAATACTGCAAATATTACGGGAAGCTTTATATTAGTACCAGGAGAACCACCAGTTGTAGTAAACCAACCGAGCAATACAACACTTACAACTGTAAATAGAGGACGATTTAATGTTATTAAACAAGTAAATAGGGCTGCTACTCTCGTTGGAGATGTATTAACGTATACAGTTCAAATAACGAATACAGGAACAGTAACAGCTAATGATGTTCAGTTTATTGATACAATTTCAGCAGGAGCGTCATTTGTACCAAGTAGTGTAACGATAAATGGAGCCCCGCAACCAAACTTAAATCCGATTACTGGCTTTGGAGTTGGAGATATACCAGTTGGAGAAACAGTTATCGTGACGTTTCAAGCGACAGTTACAAACATCCCGTCATCAGGAACCATTACGAACGTTGCAAATATAACGGGAAACTTTACTTTAGTACCAGGAGAGCCACCAGTTGTAGTAACAGAGCCGAGTAATACGACAATAACAAGGGTAAATAGAGGACGATTTAATGTTATAAAAACCGTAAATAAAGAAGCAACACGATTAGGGGATACGTTAACTTATAGTGTGCAAGTTACAAATACGGGAACGGTAACAGCGACGAATGTTCAGTTTATCGATGTTCCGTCACCTAGTTTAGAATTCGTTCCTGGAAGTGTGCAAATAAATGGAATTCCGCAAGTAGGTTTAGATCCATTTGTAGGCTTTTCATTACCAGATCTTGCAGTAGGGGATAGCTTATTAATTACATTTGAAGTAAATGTAATCGCGGTTCCACCTTCTAGTAGCATTATGAATACAGCGAGAGTAACTGGTGATTTCGAATTGATTCCAGGAGAACCACCGTTTACAATTACGAACTCAAGTAATACGACAGTCACACCAGTAAATAGAGGCAGTTTAGATATGCTGAAAGAAGTAGATCATCCGATTGTTGGAGTAGGAGAAACGGTAACGTATACTGTTCGTATATTAAATACAGGTACTGCTGATGCGATGAATGTTCAATTTATAGACGTGTTATCTCAGGAAGCTGAATTTGTTCCAAATAGTGTAACGATAAATGGAGTTCCGCAGCCAGGGTTAAATCCACAGGCTGGATTTACGATACCAGACATCCCAGTCGGTGAGACGGCACTTGTAACATATGAAGCTACAATTACAAGTTTTCCAGATGGTGGTACAGTAGTGAACGTTGCTGGGGCGTTAGCAGAGTATATTTTAGTACCAGGAGAGCCGCCGGTTACAGTAATGGACACGAGTAATACTGTTATTGTAACAGTAAATACTGCAATTTTATTTGTTGCAAAAGGAGCGGATTTTGAAGTAGCGATGGTAGGAGATGTTGTCACTTACGGAATTGCTGTTATAAATGATAGTACAGTTCCTGTGACGAATATTGTTTTAACGGATATCATTGATCCGAATACGTTATTTATAAATGGCACGGTAACGGTAAATGATGTACCTCTTCCGTTTGCCAATCCGAATACTGGTATTCCGTTAGGGGATTTTCAGCCAAATGATGCGGCAATTATTAATTTCCAAGTTGTAATAACAGGCGGGCAAATAAATAACTTAGTTACAAATACAGCTACGGCGAGTGGGCTTGCAATTGTGAATCCAAATGAACCGCCTGTAGTAGTTGAAGGCGATAGCAATACAGTTGTTATCCCGTTTATTCCTCAAAATGTCTCAACGACAGTCGTAAAAACGGCAGACCATCAAACAGCAACAATAGGAGATGTTATTACGTTTACGACAGTTATTACAAATACGGGTGATACTGTAATACAAAATATTCGTTTTCAAGATATGTTAGATAGTAGTGTTCAATTTGTCCTTGGAAGTGTAACGGTTGATAATACGCCAGTGCCAAATGTAAACCCAATATCAGGATTTCTTATAGGAAGTTTAAATCCAGGTGAAGCACGCACAGTCTCGTTCCAAGTAGTAGTTCAGAGCGCGCCAAGTGGTTCAGGAAATTATATAAATCAAGCGAGTATTCGCTTCGAACACCAAGTAGGAACAGTATTGCCACCTGTTACACAAATAATAGAAAGTAATATAGTTGTTATTCCGTTTGTTCCAACAATTGAACAAATTTGTGAAACAAACTTTAATTGCTTAGATAAAATTCCATTCCAATGTTCTCCATGTAATCATTTGCACGAACATAAAAAATAAAACAAAAAAGAGCATTTTGTGAAGTGCCCCCTAAAAGTTAGACACGGTTATTTCATTAGGCAGCTTGATAAAAGTGAGTCCGGTATGTACCGGGCTCATTTTTAATTTTGCCTTAATCCGTAGTGCTTTTTCTATATCATTTAAAGCAATGGATCTATTGTTAAAAAACTCAAATATTTTTAATAAATGAACCTAAATCATAACCTGTTTTTATTATAGCTATAGCTGAAATCACAATTAATGGATATTTAATATATGGATTGTTGAGGAGTTCCATTATGTTTTTCATGTTGTAAACCTCCTTGGCATTATTTATATCATTATATTTATAATATAGAATATAATGATTAACAGTCAATATAATGTAAAGAAAGATACTTAATTGAAGGAGAACTAAACAAAATAATAGATAAAAAAACCTTTATTTTTATCATTTCTTCTACAAGTAATTAAGAGTCAGTATAGCATATAGAAACAGATCTTAGGAAAGAAGCTATTAGGCAATTGAAATAAGCCTCTACTTTTACCGTATTTAGTTTAAGAATTAGTTTGTCCAATTCTTTTGAAACATAACTATAATAATTTAATTTCAATATCATAAGCAACTCAATTATTATATAGAAATACAAATTCAATGACTTGAGTTCAATGTTTTGTTACGCTATAAATAGCTTGATTTGTTTTTAACTTAAACATATTAAGAGTACTTAATAATTTTGATGAAGGTGTACTTACAAGTATTTCAGGAGATAGTGCTCAAGATTTACAGCAACAGGGAGACTTAAATCAGTCTAGTACTCTATCAAAAGAGGATGCAAAGAACCAGATTTTTAATCTATACGGGAACGATCTTAAATTTGTTGAGGAACCTGAGATCAAAGAAGTAGTATATGTGAATACGTCCTATAAAGTAAAATTTATGCTCTGGATCTTTAGCTCAGCTGGTTAGAGCAAACGGTTTATAACCGTTCGGTCGTAGGTTCGAGTCCTACAAGGTCCACTTATAAAAACAAGGAGAAAGCACTCAAATGGGGGCTTTCTCCTTGTTTTAATAAATAAAATGTCTTTTTTTCTTTAGCAAGGTTTATAAAATTCTAAGAGTTCAACTGGAATATTATTTTTGTATGCTATACATGCTTTTGTATCACCAGGCTGAATGGTCTTTTGGTCAATTAACAAAAGCGCAGCAAACGTATTTGCTTCTATCTCTAATTTGTCAACGGAAAAGAATGTATTCTTACGCAGAAAAGGTGTATTTGCATGAGTATGTAGGACTGCATGTCCTAATTCATGAGCACAAACAGTTCTCTGCATAGATGGAGATAAATTAGTATTAATAACAATGAAACGATTTCTTTTTTCATATTTATAAAAACCATTTATTTCTTCATGTAAATCCCATGTTAGTACATGTATTTTTAAGTAATCTGCAAGCTCATAGGGGTTTGTCGTGTTGTATTTGTTGCTAAGTTGTTGGACTAGATCTCTAATGACGAATTTCAATGTATTCCCTCCTAAGCTCGCATCAGTTATCGTCTGGGTTACGATATTTCTTAGGCACGTATTTTTTATTGATTACTTTCGTTTGTTTTACAATATACTCCATTGCATCTAATAGTGATTCTACAGCTTCTTGACTCATAGGTTCACCAGAGAACATTAAGCCATCTTCTCCTTGAAGGTCTTTTTTTATTTCTTCCATTCTTTTTGCTATGTCTTTCTCATCTTTTGGCGTTAATTGCTTCTTAGTTTCGTCCGTAACAGCTCGTCCTAGTAAATAGTCAGCTGAAACTGAAAAACAATCCGCTAATTTAGTTAGAACATCATGTGGAGGGAATCTTTCTTCTGATTCGTAGTAGCCTATCATTCTTTGGGATACTCCAATTTTTTCAGCCAATTGTTTTTGTGTTAAATTTTCTTTTTTTCGTAAGGATTTTATTCTAACTCCTATCACATTGTTCACCTCTCTGATTGAACTAATTGTTCTCTTTTGAATTTATTTTAGCACAAATTGTTCTTTTTTGCATTGACACAGAACAATTAGTTCTGTAATCTGTATTTAGAACTAATTGTTCTTTCGGAAGTGGGATAATGGGAAATAAAATGTACGATCCGCAAAAGAATTTATATAAAGAAATTGCACATTATTGTGGAGTGACTGAACGGTATATTCGAATGGTTGATCAAAAAGAAAGAACTCCATCAATGGGAACAGCTAAGAAGATTGCTAAGTATTTTGATATGAGTATAGATGCTCTTTTTTTTAGTAATAAATCGAACTTAAAGTTCTTTTTAATGTCGTGTTGGTTTGAAAGGAATAAAAAGTAGGTTTCATCATGGGGAAGTTATTGATAGTGAGTACAGAATCTCGAATGTAGGTATTTGATCTTAACAATAGTGGAGAGGTAGATATTATGGGGATTTTTAGAGTTAAAAAGGATAATAATTATTCCGTTATTAATAATACGGGTTTAAAAGATAAAAGGCTTTCTTGGAAGGCGAAGGGGATATTAGCATACATACTTACACTTCCAGATGATTGGGTGTTTTATAGGGAAGAATTATCGCAGCACGCAAAAGATGGTATTAATAGCTTAAGAGCTGGAATGCAAGAATTAAAAGAGTACGGATATATTAAGAGATTTCCTATTAAAGATGTAAAAAACAAAATTGTCAGGTGGGAGACTATTATTTACGAAATCCCATTGGAGGATTTTCCACCAGTGGAAAACCCACCTGTTGATAATCCTGTTGCTGGGAACCTAACGGTGGAAAACCGCAAGCTACTAAATACTGATATACAAAGTACTAAAGAACTAAATACGGATATACCAAATACAAATTATCATCATGATAATCAAGATAAATCACTATCACAAAGATTGATGGATGAAGATTTTAAAATAGCTTATAGCTATTTGCTGAAAAACGGTATTTCGTTAAGTAAAATAGCTATCGCAGAGCTTGGTGAATTTTGTGGAGTATTGGGAAGTGAATTGGTTCTTGAAGCAGTAAATAGATCTCTTGATGAAAATGTACCGAAATGGAGATATGTACGTGGGATTCTCAAAAAGTGGGAAACAAAAAAAGTAAAAACACGAAATGACGTAGCTGTACTAGATGAACAGTTTGATCTTAGTAAAAATAAAAAACAATCTGGTTCAGGATACACAAAACGAAATGAAATGGTACCAGGATGGTTACATCAAAAGGAAGATGAAGACTCAGGAGAACAACATAGACATATTAATGAGGTAACGATTGAAGAAGAGCGTGAGAGGTTAAAAGCTTTATTAAGAAAATACAAATCACAATAAATATCCGTTTTTCCGATTAAATTGATTATTAAGGTTAGTTTATCTTTGGTTACATCAATAAAAGCAGAATTTAAATAAAGAAAAGTAGGGGGATTATTGTATGTTTGACTGGCTGAAAGATTATCAGAAACTAGAAGAAGAAATTACATATTTAGAATATAACTTAGACAAATCAAAAGCGGAATTAAAGCGCTGGACTAGTGGTGACTTGCAACATGTACGATTAACCGCTGAATCGGAAGGGGCTAAAGTAGAAGACCGGATTGAAGCTATTGGATATGAATTAGGACATAAGATGAATGAAGTGTTCAATTTAAAGATTTTAATTAATAAGTTTACAGGACTAGATCATCAAATACTCAAAATGAAGTATGTTGATGGAATGACCTTAGAACAAATAGCGTTTGACTTGCATTATAGTACAGGCTATATCCGACGAAAACACGCTGAAATAAGAAAGATTGTTAAGTTTTTAGATGGGTTTTAATGTTACCTTTTTGTAGGCTACATGCGGTGTACAGAAAGTATTGAAAAAGTGATTTATAGTAGTAATATAAGATTTCGACGAAAGAGCAACTATTTTATGGTTGCTCTTTTTGTTGTGAAAGAAGCTAAGTACTATGGAGTAATTCAATAGGTTAATAGGTATTTAGAAGTTAAAAGTACTTAGTAAAATAGTAGTGTTTGGTCCAAAAATAATAGGGAAATAAGGAGATGTTTAGTAATGGGTATGTTAGCTGCGTCAGTTAAGACAAAGAATTTGCCGCAACGGGTCCTCCGATGGCAGACAATGGTAGAAAATGAATGTAATGCACAAGGGGTACCTGAGTTAGTACCTTATGTATTAGGAATTATTATGGTGGAAAGTGATGGTAATGCTGAACAGACGCCCGATATTATGCAGTCAAGTGAATCTCAAGGGAGACCGATGAATTCAATTGACAATCCTAAGGAGTCAATTCATTACGGGGTAATGCACTTAATAGGAGCTTTTGCAGATGCAAAAAAATATGGTATTACAGATTTAAGTGCAATTGTTCAAGCATATAATTTTGGGCGTTTTTACATCCGTTGGTTAGCCTCTAACAATAAACAGCATTCACTGCAGGTGGCAGAACAGTATTCTAAAACTGTTGTTGCGCCATCTCTTGGAAATAGCACTGGCGCAATGATTCGATATAGTCATCCTATCGCTGTGGCATACAATGGTGGCTATAAATATAAAAATGGTGGAAATTTCTTCTATGCTGAAATTGTTAAACAGTATGTAGATTTTGTCGGAGGAGTTGATCCTACTGATGTAGATACGCGTAAAAACGTGACGCTACCTTCTGATTGGTTAACTAATAACTTAGGTTGGTTACAATGTATAGAACGACAATCTTGGGTGTATAAAGAACCAAATGAACTTGCGGAAGTAGTAGGAAAGATTCCTCTTGGCAGTGGGCATGTGTATTTAGAGACTGCATGGGATGGGAAAAGATTTTGGTTTAAAATTGCCAATGATAACTGGGTTCCTGAAACAGTAATGCGTATTGAAAAAGATGGTAGAAGTAAAGGTGTCATTTGGAATGAATGGGATGGGCTAGAATGTTACCATCACGCAAATTACAACAGTGGTATACGCGATCGAGTAAGTGTAGGCCAATGGGTAATTGAGTTTAGAGATAACAACTGGATTTATATTACAGATAAAGGCTGGGTAGAGTTTGACGAAAAAATTATTCGTTGGATTCGATAGATTTGTTAAAAAGAAGAGTAGGTCCTTATGGAGCGACTCTTCTTTATTTTTTATTAATTAGAATCACAAGCTAAATAACAATGTAGCTAGAAAAAGGATTTCTATCAATGATTAACAAAGGAGCATGTATAAATGAAGAAAATAGCAGATATATCTTATCATAATGGAAATATAAATTGGGCTGAAGCGAGTAATGATTTGGAGCTGGCTATTATTCGTGTACAATATGGATCTAATAAGGTTGATTCAAAATATAAAGAATATGTCCAAGGTTGTAAAGCATATGGAGTTCCATTTGGTCATTATGCTTATGGATGTTATACAAGTGTCCAAGACGCTATTGTAGAAGCAAGAGATTTTATGAATCGTGCAGACAAGGATGCAAAATTCCTTGTATTGGATGTAGAAGATGACACACTTGCTAGTTGTGGACCCACTAACTTAGCAAAAGCATCTCAGGCCTTCATTGATACATGTCGTGCAGCGGGCTGGAAAGTTGGATTATACGTGTCACATCACATGTATACAAGTTATGGACTAAATAGTGTGAGTGCAGATTTCTTATGGATTCCTCGTTATGGTGGCAGTAAACCTGCATATAGCTGTGATCTATGGCAATATACTGAAACTGGTAGGGTTGCAGGAATTACTGGTAATGTAGACTTAAATTACTTAGTAGGAAATAAAACTATTGAATGGTTTATAGGAAAGGGCTCTAATTCAAATAATCCTGATCCTACAGATGTAGACACCCGAAAGAATGTATCATTACCACCAGATTGGTTAACCAATAACTTAGGTTGGTTACAATGTGTAGAGCGACAGTCTTGGGTATATAAAGAACCAAATGAACTTGCGGAAGTAGTAGGAAAGCTTCCTCTTGGCAGTGGCCATGTATATTTAGAGAGTGCATGGGATGGGAAAAGATTTTGGTTTAAAATCGCCAATGACAACTGGGTTCCTGAAACAGCAATACGTATCGAAAAAGATGGTAGGAGTAAAGGTGTCATTTGGAATGAATGGAAAGGATTAGAGTGTTACCATCATGCGAATTACAACAGTGGTATACGTGATCGAGTAAGCGAAGGACAATGGGTAATTGAGTTTAGGGATAACAATTGGATTTACATTAAAGATAAAGGTTGGGTAGAATTTGATGAAAAAATCATTCGCTGGATTCGCTAATTAAAAAAATTATTTGTATTAAAGTAAAACTAAAAAAGATGAAACATATCGATAGGATAGTTTTAGAACAAATAGCGTTTGACTTGCATTATAGTACAGGCTATATCCGACGAAAACACGCTGAAATAAGAAAGATTGTCAAGTTTTTAGATGGGTTTTAATGTTACCTTTTTGTAGGCTACATGCAGTGTACAGAAAGTATTGAAAAAGTGATTTATAGTAGTAATATAAGATTTCGACGAAAGGGCAACTATATTTATGGTTGCTCTTTTTGTTGTGAAAGAAGGTGAGCAACATGAAGTAATTTTATAGATTAATGGGTATTTGGCTGATAGTCATATTTAATATGGTAGTAGTTTTTTAGGCAAGCATAATGGGAAAATAAGGAGATGTTTAGTAATGAGTATATTAGCTACTTCAGTTAAAACAAAGAATTTGCCACAACAAGTGTTACGTTGGCAATCAATGGTAGAAAGTGAATGTTCTGCACAAGGAGTACCTGAGTTAATTCCTTACGTACTTGGAATCATTATGGTGGAAAGTGACGGGAATTCTGAAAAAACACCTGATATTATGCAATCAAGTGAATCACAAGGGTGGCCAATGAATACAATTAAAAATCCTAAAGATTCAATTTATTATGGAGTAAAGCATCTAAAAGGAGCTTTTGATGATGCGAAAAAAAATGGTATTACAGATTTAAGTGCCATTGTTCAATCATATAATTTTGGACGAGCTTACCTTCGCTGGTTAGCTTCAAACAAGAAACAACATTCATTACCGGTGGCGGATCTGTATTCTAAAACGGTTGTTGCACCATCACTTGGAAATACAACAGGTGCCATGGTTCGATATAGTAATCCAATTGCTGTGGCATACAATGGTGGCTACCGATATAAAAACGGAGGGAATTTCTTCTACGCTGAAATTGTTAAGCAATATGTTGATTTTGATGGGGGAACTAATCCTTCTGAAAATAAAGAACCATCAGAGTGGGCGAGAAGTGCATGGAAGTGGGGATTAGAAAAAGGAATTGTAGATGGGAATTCACATCCACATGGAACGGTAGTAGAAGAAATCTTGGTACACATGTTACAACGTGTATACAACAACAAAGTATTTTTAGGTACTGGAAGTGCAGTATCCTTCGCTATTGATACAAGTTACCGGAATGGAGAACCGTCAGAATGGGCGAGAGACGCATGGAAGTGGGGTCTAGAAAAAGGGATTGTAGATGGAAATTCACATCCACATGGAGAAGTGACAGAAGAAATTCTGGTACACATGTTGCAACGTGTATACAACAACAAAGTATTCTCAGGTACTGGAAGCTCAGGAGCATTTGTCACTAATGTAAGTTATCAAAATGGAGAGCCATCAGAATGGGCGAGAGATGCATGGAAATGGGGATTAGAAAAAGGAATTATAGATGGGAATTCACATCCACATGGAAAAGTAACAGAGGAAATTTTAGTACACATACTACAACGATGTACAAATAATGGGGTATTTAAGTAATTATAAGATTTTCATATTATAAAGATTCTTGTCAAATAAAAAAGTAAACGAAGGTACTCATTTAAGTACCTTGATTATACTGTGCAAAAAAGAAAGGAAGATTAGTATGGCAAAGTTTATTTATCCAACAGATACAACGAGAGTAACAAGTGGTTTTAGAGGCAGCAGACCAAATCACCATGGGATAGACCTTGCTGAAGCAGGGTATCATCCGATTTATGCAGCGGCTAATGGAAAAGTTAGTCGCTCGTATTTTTCATCTAGTTACGGTGAATGTATTATGATCGTGCATACTATTGATGGAGTTACATGGGAGACTGTATACGCTCATATGCGTAGTGGTTCTCGAACGGTGAACGTAGGAGATTATGTTACCCAAGGACAAACTATTGGAGTTATGGGGAACACTGGGGATTCTAGTGGCCAACACTTACATTTTGAACTGCATAAAGGCGGCTGGAATATTAATAAGAGTAATGCTGTGAACCCATTAGACCATTTAGGAAAAGGACCTGATCCTTCTGAAAATAAAGAGCCATCAGATTGGGCAAAAGATGCATGGAAATGGGGATTAGAAAAAGGAATTATAGATGGAAATTCTCATCCGCATGGAACAGTTTTAGAAGAAATTTTAGTACACATGTTACAGCGTGTATACAATAACAAAGTATTCTTAGGTACTGGAAGCGTAGTATCGGTTTCTATTGATACAAGTTATAGAAATGGGCAACCATCGGAATGGGCGAGAGATGCATGGAAATGGGGACTAGAAAAAGGAATTGTAGATGGAAATTCTCATCCACATGGAGAAGTGACGGAAGAAATCCTGGTACACATGCTGCAACGTATATACAATAACAAAGTATTCTCAGATACTAGAAGTACAGTGTCAATCGCCTCTAATGTGAGCTACCAAAATGGAGAGCCATTAGAATGGGCGAGAGATGCATGGAAATGGGGATTAGAAAGAGGAATTATTGATGAGAACTCACATCCACATGGAAAAGTGACAGAGGAAATTTTAGTGCACATTCTACAACGATGTGCGAATAATGGAGTATTTAATTAAATAAAAAGCCTGATTCTTATTCTGCTAATCCCTGTCTAATAGACAGGGATTAAAATTTATAATTAGAAGATTTAAATTCACAAATCGTTTGTTTTTAGTGTAGCTGAACTAAGTGTATACAATCTACGTTGTGTTTTAGAAATAGTATATGTTTACTAGAAACATATTTTTGATATTAGGTTACGACGTAAGTGATCCGAATTGGTAGTTTTTCTGTTAAATACTGCACTCATTAAATATCTGAATATTCTTTCGAGTCGGAGAGTAAATATTACTCCTTTAATTAAATTAAGATATTATTTTTCAAACTACATAGCAAAATTTACGTACTAAATGAGATTGTTAGAAAATCAATAAACAAAATTAAAACGGGAGAGGAAGATATGACAAATACACATCCAGAGGAAAATCAATTTCAGAACCAAATTCTAAATCAAATCATGCCAAGTGATGACAATCAATTTATGGAAATTGATGACGTTGTGGATAATTTAGTGAATGCTGGGATTATTACCGCTAGCAATTTTAACGTCAACGTGGAGCTGTTTAGAGGAAGTCCAATTACTGTTTCCATTGTAAAAACGGGAAACCCAGCAACAGAGGTTCCTACAAAAGTAGTTACCGAGGATAGTATTGAGGGACAAATTGAGGTGGACGTTAAACCAGAAGGGATTAAATAATGAGATGAAAAGACGAGTATATGTATATTAAGATTTTTAACTTTTAATTAAATACGAAGTAGGAGAGAGGTGGAAATAATGGATGGTTTGCAAGAGATGAAAGGTGATGTTCAGGAAATAAGACAAGATATTAAAGATATACGATTAGAGATTAGAGGTCTAGAAATGAGGACAGCAGGTAATGAAAAAGACATTATTAATATTAATAAGCAATTAGATAAGATTAGTGCAAATACAACATGGATATTACGCCTTATTATTGGTGGAATAATTGGAGCAGCTCTGACCTTCCTCTTGAAAGGTGGCGGTATGTAATGATTGAAATTACGGCAATGATTGGGGCTGTTATAGGGTTATCGCAAATTGCTAAAACAAATGGATTGCAAACAAAATATATTCCGATATTTAATTTGACGCTTGGCATTATACTGGGTGTTTTATTTTTGTCTCAAGATATCAAAATGAATATATTTCAAGGAATGATTATCGGATTGTCAGCAAGTGGATTGTTTGACCATACGAAAATTATAAAAAAGGATGACAATAGGAAATGAAAAAGAAATCCAAATTAACCCATGGAATGATCGTATCATGGAAGAAGAACACAAGTGGTTATTAGAACCAAACGCGAAAATTTGGCCCGAAAAGGAATAGACGAAAATAAAAACGAGCACTCCTATTTATAGTGATGAAGTGACCCCTAAAAGTTAGACACGGTTATTTTATCAAGCTGCCTTAATCCGTTTTGTATTATAATAATCTGTATATATTTCTAATTCTATTTTAAAATGCTCTACACTTTCAAATTCTTTTATGTAGAGGAACTCCGCCTTCATAATTCTGAAGAAATTCTCTATTACTGCGTTGTCGTAACAGTTACCTTTTCGAGACATGCTCTGTACAATAGCTCTTGATTCAAGTGTACGGACGTATTGTCTCATTTGATAATGTCATTCTTGATCAGAATCCATCAGTAGTTGGTGATTTTCAGGCAAATGTTCTAATGCATTCTCTAACATCTTTGAAACAAGTGAATACGTCGGTCTAGAACCAATTGTATAGGTAATAATTTCACCATTATACAAGTCTAATACAGGTGATACATACAGTTTCTCTCCAAACAATGTAAACTCTGTGATGTCCGTTACCTATTTTTGATTCGGTGCATCTGTATAAAAATTACGCTCTAAAATATTAGGTGCAATTCTACCGACTTTTCCTTTATAGGATTTATATTTCTTCATATGCACAACACACTTTAATCCAAGCTCTTTCATAATGCGTTGAACCTTTTTGTGATTCACTTTCTGACCACGATTCGTTAATTCATCACGAATGCGACGGTAACCATAACGACCTTCATTTTCCTCATAAATCGCTTTCATCTCAGCTTTCAAATCGGCATCTACATCTGGACGATTCATTTTCTTTACTAAATTATAATACGTGCTTCGTGGAATATTAGCTAGCTCCACGAGTACCTTCACCGAATATTTATGCCTTAATTCATAGACTACTTGCGCTTTGTCTGGTCTCGTGATTTTTCCAAACAGAAATCGTTGAAGGGGCAGGAATGTTAAAAATAGCTGCCGTCTCAAATAAGGACATACCGTTTTCAATCATAAAGTTTAGTACGTCTAGTTTAAATTGTTGTGTGTAATTTGTACAACGTTTTAGAAAAGCTTCCACACCATTCTGTTTATACTGGTTTACCCAATTCAAAATAATTGTGTTACTTATACCGATCGCTCTACCCATTTTTCGATAACTTTCATTTCCGTTCAAATACCGTAGAACGATTTGTATTTTTTCATCAGCTGTAAATTTAGCCATAGAAAAACTGCACCTCCAATTGTTAGACTGTGTCTAACAATTGGAGGTGCAGTTCAGAATAAGATGCTCTTTTTGTATCAATCACATAGATTCGTTTTCGGGTGAGGTAAAAAACTCGTTGATTTTGTTGGAAAGTAGAAATGGAATGGCTCCTTTTATAATAGAAATATCCCAGTCCCACCATGCGAGATTTTCTAGTTTGTCAATCGTTTCTTGCGGGAAACGATATCGAATAAATTTTGCAGGATTACCAGCTACAATTGCATATGGGGGTACGTCTTTTGTAACAACACTCTTTGCCCCAATAATGGCTCCGTTACCAATTGTAACACCAGATAAAATGCAGGATTGATAACCAATCCATACATCGTTGCCGACTACAATGTCGCCTTTTGAAGAAGGATGACCAGTAATATGTGCTCCTTCATTAAAAAATGCATTAAATGGGTATGTCGTTATCCAGTCTGCGCGATGTTCACCGCCAAGTATAAAAACGACTTCTTCTCCTAATGAACAAAACTTACCTATTTTTAATTTTGTTTCATCATTCCAAGAAAAAATGGTTGGACCTACTTTACTATAAGTATAATCACCAATATCATATTTATTATATTCAGGTTTTTGATTTAAAAATAACATAACAAATTTAGCATCCTCTCTAAAGCAAGTAATGGATATGGAATATTATATGCAACTTGGAATAAGTCGAACTGTGTTGTATGAATTGGTAATGCACAAAAATAGTAGTAGGCGTAATGCATAAAAAAGGAGTGGAATGAATGATATACGAAATGGGATTATATAATAAACCTTTTCAATCAATTCAATTAGGAAAAAAAGTATATGAAGTACGTTTATACGATACAAAACGTCAACTTATAAAACAAGATGATAATATTGTATTTACGAACCTTACGACAGCAGCAACGATGACTGTAAAAGTAACGGAAATAAAACGATACGCAAGCTTTAAAGCAATGTACGAACAAATTGATCACAAATTATTGGATTGTGAAAATGATAGTTTAGAGGAAATGCTAGAAAGTACATACAAAATATATACGAAAGAACAAGAAAAAAAGTGGGGAACAGTTGCGATTCGTATTGAGGTAATAAAATGATAAGAAATCGCGGCGGGGCTATCATTGTGCAGGAAGGGAAAATTGCTCTTATAAAACGTATTCGAGAAGGGGAAACATATTATGTTTTTCCAGGCGGAGGAATTGAAGAAGGAGAAACAGCTGAAGAAGCAACAAAGCGAGAAATTTATGAAGAATTAGGGGTACATATAAAAGTGGAGCATCTCATTGCAAAGGTGGAGTATAAAGGTACGGAGTATTATTTTAATGCCCATATTATAGATGGAGTTTTCGGAAGTGGTAAAGCTGAAGAATTCAAACTGAAAGATAGAGGGAGTTATATTCCGTTATGGTTGCCGATACACGAGTTGGAAAAAGTGAGTATAAAACCGTATGAAGTGGTCGGAAGTATATGTAATCATTATAAAAAGTAAGGTCTGACAACATACAAAAAAAACCATTGACATAGTCTTCTGATTTAAGTATTGTATTCGAGTATGTTTATAATCAGGAGGTTTATATGAGCAATCAAACTACTACACATCATGTGAAAATGACAACAGCAGATCCATCTGGAATTGGTCTATTTGGATTAGCGATGGTAACACTTGTAGCATCATCTCAAAAGTTAGGCTTAACAGATGGCGTTTCACTTGTATTACCGTGGGCAATCTTTTTAGGAGGATTTGCACAAATCTTTGCGTGCATTCACGATGCAAAGCATAACAATACGTTCGGTACAACAGCATTCGGTGCCTACGGCCTATTTTGGTTAGGTGTTGGAATGACTTGGTTAATTCAACTTGGAGTATTTGGCGAAAAATTAGCACAAGCTGCAGATTCAAAACAGCTGGGTGTAGCCTTTATTGGATATTTGATTTTCACAATCTTTATGACAATTGGTGCAATGGAAACACATAAAGTATTATTTATGATTTTCGTCCTTATTGATTTCTTATTTATTGGTCTTTCATTAAGTACTTTAGGTGTTATGCCGCATGCAATGCATAATTTAGCAGCGTATTCTGAACTATGTATTTCATTATTATCTTTCTATGGTTCAGCAGCAGCAGTGTTAAATACACACTTCGGTAAAGTTGTATTACCAGTTGGAAAGCCGTTTGGTATTTTTAAAAAGTAATAAAAAAGCACAGGTGATTGTATAGTCATCTGTGCTTTTTTATATGGAATAAATAAAAATGAAAAATATAATTGAAATTGATTCTCATTATTAATATAATGAGAATGAGAATCATTTATTGTAAGAGGGGGATGCCGAAGTGGCAAAAATTTTAATAGCCTATGCAAGTATGTCAGGAAATACAGAGAGTATTGCTGATTTAATAAAAGTTAGTTTAGATGCTTTTGATCATGAAGTAGTATTGCAAGAAATGGAAGGCATGGATGCTGAAGAATTATTAGCCTATGATGGAATCATTTTAGGATCTTATACGTGGGGCGATGGTGAATTACCGTTTGAGGCGGAAGATTTCCATGAGGACTTAGAAAATATAGATTTATCAGGGAAGAAAGTAGCGGTATTCGGATCAGGTGATACGGCGTATGAACTATTTTGTGAAGCGGTAACGATATTTGAAGAAAGACTTGTAGAACGCGGTGCAGAGCTTGTACAAGAAGGATTGAAAATCGAACTAGCTCCAGAAGATGAAGAGGATGTTGAAAAATGCAGTAATTTTGCAATTGCATTTGCTGAGAAGTTCTAAGAATGGGAGTGTCAACGTGGAGACAATGTTAAGTGCGACCGCTATTACAAAGTTAAGAGATGGAAAACTTATGTTAGCTACTACATATAATGGCTTATTTATTGAACGAGACGGAGAATGGAAACAAATATTAAATGGTTTTCAAAAACGAATTAGGGATTTACATAGCGAAGATAATGTAGTGTATGGTGTAGGTGACGAAGGGATTTTTATTCGTAGTATGAATGGTGGGGAGAACTGGACGGTTCAGCGTTTTCCAACAAAAGCAACGAGTTGGAATGTGTGTAGTAATGTACAAGGAACAGTCATTGCTCATGGAGATAAAACGTTGTATCGTTCTAATGATTTTGGTTCGACATGGGAAACCATTCATCCATTTCTTGAGTATGGTGGCGGGGCACCATCTATTCGATCGTTATTTTTATATAAACATTACTTATTTATTGGTACGAAAATACATGCTAAATATGGTGGTGTTTGGCTCTTTAATTTGGAGACACGTAAATTAAAGAGGATTAAAATCGTGATGAATCAGATGATCTCAGCGTTGACTGTACACAATTCTTATATAGTAGCAGCGAGTGGATCGTGCAAGGGGATTAGCGGGAATATTTCTTTTTGTAAAATAGATGAAAGTATTGAGAGTGAAAAAACATATTGGCACACATGTCAAAGTGAGCAGAAAGCAAGTAGCTATTTAGCCTTGAGTGTAGATCAACATGTGCTATATACAACGTCAACGCAAAATAAGGCGGGGATTAGTACGGTTTGTCGTGTACTATTAGAAGAAGGACTTGTTACAGTATGTGACTCAGTTAAAGGGCATGGCTGGCGCATCGTTAACCAAAAAGAGGGTTATGTTGTAGCTGGATCAGGTGAATCAAAAGCGATGCAATGGAAGAAAAAAATTATATAGCAAAAAAAACTTTACTTTTATTATATTGATATGATATAGTTACTTTAAACCATTTTACTTTTAATAATATAGAGATTTAAATGAGCTGTAACTTCCGAGGAGGATAGCAATGTTAAATCTCCTCTGGGGTTGCAGTTTTTTAATTTTTGAAGTATTATTGTAAAGTGGTTGAAAATGAATATGTACATATAGGTACATTGTAGGAGGATTTTTTAAATGCAAAACGGTAAAGTAAAATGGTTTAACGCAGAAAAAGGTTTCGGTTTCATCGAAGTTGAAGGCGGAGAAGACGTATTCGTTCATTTCTCAGCTATCCAAGGCGACGGCTTCAAATCTTTAGAAGAAGGTCAAGAAGTTACTTTCGAAGTAGAACAAGGTAACCGTGGACCTCAAGCTACAAACGTTAACAAGAAGTAATTATGGAAAAAAGAAGGGCTTGCCCTTCTTTTTTTTTGCATTTTTATTGAATAACCTCCTATGTACATATAATAATGAGATTAAATTTTCGTTTATTAGACGAAGTATTTCATGCATAAAGTGCATGAATAAATAAATACTGAAAATAGAGTATGTGTGTGAAAAGGAATTTAGAAAGAGGTAAATAAATTGGAAAACGCTACACATTTTATTGTGTTCGATATAGAGAGAAATTTCAGGCCGTATAAATCAGAAGATCCGTCAGAGATAGTTGATATCGGAGCTGTAAAAATAGAAGCAAGTACAATGAAGGTAATTGGAGAATTTTCGGAGTTAGTAAAGCCGAGTGCACGACTCACTCGTCATACGACAAAATTAACAGGAATTACAAAGAAAGATTTAATTGGTGTGGAGAAATTCCCGCAAATTATAGAGAAATTTATTCAATTTATCGGAGAAGACTCTGTATTTGTTTCATGGGGAAGAGAAGATTATCGTTTTCTATCTCATGATTGTACGTTACACGGTGTAGAATGTCCATGTATGGAAAAAGAGAGCAAATTTGATTTGCAGAAGTTTGTTTTCCAAGCGTATGAAGAGTTATTTGAGCATACACCAAGTTTACAATTTGCAGTAGAACAGCTCGGTTTAACGTGGGAAGGAAAGCAGCACCGAGCTTTAGCGGATGCTGAGAATACAGCGAATATACTTCTTAAAGTATATAGCGAGAGAGACATTCATAAACGGTACAAAAGACATGGTGAGCTTGAACTTGTAGAGAACGGAAAACTAACAGAAAAAGCGAAAAAAAAGATGCGAAAATGGGTATTTAAAGAAATGAGAAAAAATACAGAGCGTCCTTTCGTTTGGAGTGCATTTGAAAGTAGTGACACGTGGGAAAGTATAACGGAAAGATATTATATAAGTGAAGCTACAATAGAACTTCTGAAAAAGCATTTTCCTACGGCGGTGAGAAAAGCGGAAAGGCAGATTAGGTATTTGGCTGAGATGGAGGAGAATGTAGAGGTTAAATGACATTCTCCTCTATTTCTAGCTACATAAATTTAAATTCATTGTACTGATGGATGAATAAAGTATTCATATTAAATAGGAATTGATTTGTTGTGATTAGGCCATTATAATTGCTTTGAAAATTAAGGTGTGGTAAGAATTTTTAAATACATTCATAAAATTAGAGCCCATAGAAATGAAAGAGGGTAGAGTTAAATGGAAGCAATCTTTAACATTGTAACAGTTTTAGTTTTTGGGATAATATTTACCACGCTATTAGCAGTAATTACACTTCCTTTCATAGCAAAGAAGAAGAATTGGAAAAAGCTTAATATATCTTTAAAGCGTGGTGTATTAAAGATTAAAATCGAAGAGTAAATATGAGTTTTATACAAGGGAGGTGTGATAGTGATAGACTTGGATATTAAAGACGTCACCGTACAGATGGAATTAAACGGTGTCTTTTGGAATGAGGATGGGCTTGCTGAAATGACGGTGACTACAAAAGCTGAGCATTCTCTTATTCTTCGTCTAGTAGTTGACTTAGAAAGTAAAACTATTAGGGCGACGAGTGCCGAAATAGTGAATGGATTCTGCCCTCTGTGCAAACAGAAAAGGGACGAATGTAGTGAACTTAATGACTTGCAAAACAAAATGGATATTTTAGAAGAAGCCTATGATTGGGTAAGAGAGCATCCAGAATATCGTTTTCAATTATCTTTTTACGAGTACAATAAATTTGAGGTAGTGAAGTGAAATTTTCATTTTACCAACATACATAGTGACTACTCTAATGGAAATACGCTTGTACAACAAGGAAGGAATCTACTGGATTCTGCAACAATTGTTATCTTGGATTAAAAATAAACATATTTTGTTATAAAGCAGAAAAACCGATTCTACTAAGAATCGGTTTTTAATATAAAGGTCAACTAAGTTCAAAATAAAAGAGCGCTTATTAAAAGCGCTCAGTAAAAATAGATATATGGAAGGATTTATTCAATCCCGTTCGGATCATAAGAATACTGCTGCTTATTCTCAATCCGCTCAATCACATCTTGCAATTCATCTGGCTTCAGAAATTCAATCGGAGAGAAGCCTTTCTCAAACGTAAGTGTATCAGCTTCGATCATTAGTACGTATCGGTCATTTACTTTTGCGATATGTATTTGATCCCCGAAATCAGCAAGCAGGGCCTTCACAGAGATATGATCTGCTTTTAACTTTAATTCCACTTCAGGAGCATGCTCGACGATTTGAGCGGTAGCCTCCATTACTTCTTCAGTTGAAAATTGTTCCATAATTTCGCGTTTCGGACTGGCAGCCCATACTTCCATTGCTTGGTCGAATTGTTCGCGTTCTTCCGTACCTTCTTCAAATACATCTTCAATTTGGTCATATACCATGTCCATTACTTGTGTTTTCATAATTTCAGGCATAGAGCGTTCGTACTCGACGAATTTTAAGAAGTCTTCAAAGTAGCGGGCGTGTGATGCTTGGTGAATTTTTAGTTCGCCTACTTCAACCATACCTTCTTCAGGCATGTACGGATATTGGATAGATTTCATATTTTTTGTTGTGATGGCCATTTCAACGTTACGAATCAGTGTGGATTCATCTGAAATAGAAGCGACTTTCGGTTCGAAGTCACATTTCATAACGAAAACGAATGGATCATCAAAGTATTTGCGTAGTTTTGCTTGCGCAATTAAAAATACACCACCGCGTACAGCACTTGTGTCCAGATATGTATAAACGAGAGGTTCACTCATATCTTTGAAGTTTTCTTTTGTTTCCGCAAAGCGAATGCGATTAAAGAGGTTGTAATGAGGGTTTGAATCAAGTTCGTGCCCTTCTTCTACAATGAAGCGACCAATCTTTGTCGGAGCTTGTTCTGTTTTCGCATGACGTTCTACTTTTCGCTTTGAAATTTTTAATAATTCACCATTCAAAAATTCTTTTAAGGAGCTATCTTCATACTCTTCAGCGTCTAACGTTTGAAAATGTTTGTAGCGTTTATCAACAGCTTCACCTTTTCCTTCTACTTGTACAACATAAAAGGAAAGATAATTTATTTCAAAATCCATATTTATCACCTTGTTTCATTTCATTAACTCTTATCAGTATAGAGATGGAAAAAACTTTCGTCAATTTATATAAAGGAAGGGGGAGCCCCTTCCTTTATATATTTTTTACTTTCGCAATTAAAATCCGTCTTCTAATGCTGAAAATGGAATGTTTAGTCTGTTTTCTATTGTACGTAAACGCTGGTTTAAGCGGTTTAATCTACGTGTATGACGCTCAACCGTGTTTTCTAATTGACGTACTCTTTGTTCAAGCTCATTTACTCGTCTTTCTAGTTGACGGTTTCCAGTACCAGGAAAAGAGATTGGAAGTTGGAATTGTCGATTTTGATCATATGGATTAACTTGTTCTGCTGGATCTATATATTGTTGGTATTGTGCTTGTAAATCATATTGAGGTTGATAACCATTTTGGTTATATGGATCGTATGGATTGTAGGGGTACATAAAAATATCCTCCATTTCTTTAAAATAGGTTAATTCACCATAATGTATGTGTGAAAGCGGAGTGTGGCACGGCAAATACCTATTTATGTTCACAAGGTGTTTCTTTATAAATAAGAATATGGAGTTTTACATTTGTATTTCTTTCGTTTTATGGTATATACTGGATAAAAAGGTGAGGTTACATAAAGGTTACAATTCTATCGAACTCCAACTTTTATGTAAATATGTATAGACATTTAGAAAAGAAAAGAGTAATTTATATAGAGTGAAAAATAACTTGTAACATTTTATAAATATATTGTAAAATGATTGTAACAAAACATACATAAAAATGAAATAATACATAAAAGTAATATTGGGAAAAAGGGGAGAGTATATTGTTCCGTAAAGTAAAGGGTATATTAGTTGGGGTGTTATGTGTAGCTATAGTGAGTGGTTGTGGTGCAAAAGTAAGTGATGTTGCATTAGTAAGTGACATTGGTGGCCACACGGTAGAGGCTAAAGCAGAGGTGCAGGATTCTATTAGTTTAGTAGATGGTCGTACTGGTACGGAAGTGAAAAAACTAGATTTATCGAGTCTAGGTTATTTTGAAGATGAAGCAAAATTTAAAAAATCGGTAACGAAGGTTGCTAGTGAGGTTGGGAAAAGCGTTGATAAAAAGATGGTTCCTTCACGCGTAGCACCTGATGGAAGTTGGCAAGAAGGAAAACCTGCTTATGAGTTAATGGAAAAAGAATTAGTAGATAAATTATTAAACGTTGGTATGTGGGACTCTTCCTATCAATTACCTATTGTTGAGAAAAAGCCTATCGCAACATTAAGTGATGCGCAAGGAAGTGGTACGGTAATTGGTAGATATGAAACGAATTTAGGTGGCTCAGCAGGTGGCCGTATTGAGAATATTCGCTTGTCAGCAGCGGGCATAAATGGAGTTGTATTAGCAAAAGGAGACAGTTTCTCTTTCAATGCATTAATTGGTGATACAACGCCAGATAAAGGATATCAACTAGGAAAAGAAATTGTAGATGGTAAATTAGTAGATGGATACGGCGGTGGTGTTTGTCAAACATCATCAACATTATACAATGCAGCAGATCAAGCTGGTTTGAAAATGGTAGAGAGAACGACACATTCTAAAACGGTAGGTTATGTTCCACAAGGAAGAGATGCTACAATTGCGTATCCATACTTAGACTTAGTGTTTGAAAACACGAATGATGCACCTGTGAAACTTTATATGGGCATTCAAGGTGGAAAGTTAGTTGCTGAAGTACATAAAATGAGATAAGAATAATAGTAGACTGTTTCGTAAAGTCACCTTTTCTGAAAGTTAGAAGAGGGGGCTTTTTTATTATGGAAATAAAAAAGATTATAAATTCTGACTTTTCTTATTTACATAGGGTGATTTTAGTTGTATCCTTCATAGTAACGGTTATATGTATTGGAAATATATAAGGATAAGGAGATGGAGTTATTCATGGTACAAATTCATCCGAAAACACGTATTGGTCATGTTGAATTTAAAGTGCAAAATTTAGAGCGCCAAATTGCTTTTTATGAGAATGTAGTAGGCTTAGAAGTAATTCAGCGTGAGGAGAATAAAGCATATTTATCAGGAAAAGGTGGAAAGAACACGTTACTTGTTCTTGAAAAATTAGAGGACGGGGTATTGCAAGAGCCGCGTACGACTGGTATATATCATGTAGCTTTTTTAGTTCCAACTCGTGAGGCTTTTGCTTCGGCATTATTTGGGGTGATTCGTAATAAGAATGTAATTGATAGTCCGGATGAGCAAGAAGGACGTTATACATATTCAAATGAAATTTTACCGATCTCAAGGTTTAATAGTGCAAGTGATCATACATATAGCGAAGCGTTTTATTTACAAGATTTAGAGGGGAATGGTATAGAAATTTATGCAGACCGCCCGCGTGATCAATGGGGAGAAGGACCAGGAGGAAGTACGCCGCTAGATTTAAAAGAACTGGCAACGCTCGTTGATTATGAGGTTGATGGATTGCCTGCTAATACTGTCGTTGGGCACGTACATTTACGAATAGCGGATGTAGAGAAGTCACACGAGTTTTATGTAGAGACAGTAGGATTTGAAGTGCAACAGCGTGAAGATGACTGCTTATTCATTTCTGCAGGAGGATATCATCACCATATAGGTGCAAATACGTGGAACGGAGTAAATAATCCACATCCACCAGCGTATGCAACTGGACTTAAGGTATATACAATTGTATTACCGCATAAAGAAGCGTTAGATGAAGTGAAAGAAAGATTAATAGAAAAACAACATAAAGTAAACGAAAGTACAAACGGATTTACAGTAGTAGATCCTAGTGGTATTACAGTGCAGTTTGAAATAGAGACAGCATAAAAGAAGTCGGAAGGTGTATAATCACTTTCCGACTTCTTTTTGATACGTAATCCAAGTAGCACAAGGATTGAAAGGAAAGGATTTTAATATCTCCATTGCATATATACTCGTTGAATCGAATTCACCTTGAATGAAAGAATAACCATGTTCACTTGCATACATAGATTGTTTGAAAACGAGAAGTTTCAGTAAGGATAAATTTTCTGTAGTGTGAGTCCCACACCATCCTAGTTCTACCGTATTATCTCTTTCTGATGTATGGAGGAAAGAGTACGCAATAATTTTATTTTCTTCATCTATCATTACAAAGCTCCCATCTAGTAACACATCATCAGTTAAGATCTGTTCTTTCCAAGTTTCGAGCGGGTATGAGGCAACGGGATTTGCTAAGTGAGTATCCTCATAATTCGTTTTTACTAAGTGAGCTAGCTTTTCAAAGAAGCTATTATTAAACTCGATGTTTGATAAGGTTTGTACATGATAATTTGAATGAAGCATTGTATCGATAGCTATGATTTTTCGTACGTCTAATATCGGCATATATGTTCTTCGGATTTCCGTAAAATTATGTTCTTCATAATAGGCTTTTAAATGAGCCGATGTTTCCCATATAGAGGTTTGTAATGGTAATTTGAAGTTTTCTCGTTTTAGAATCTCGGTTAAAAAAATTTGTTCTATGTGTAGCACTGAATAGAAAGGGTTCGTATATATTCGAAAGTATGTGCAGTATGGATGGAAGTTATTATTCCAGGTGAGAAAGGTGCCTACTACATCTTTTTTATAGTAGGCAACATATGCACATTTTGTTTTATTATCTCGTAATAAATTAAATAGATAAGAGTCTTCATTGTATAAATCAATAAGTTGTTTTACTTTTAGCTCATTACTTCTACTATATTTCTCTATAACAAGATTATTTTTATCGGATGACTTTTTCATAGCTTAATCCAAAATCTTCTTACTACATTTCCATCTTCCTCGATGAAATCATCATCACGAAGCCCGCCGTTATGTAAAATTGTTTTTTCTGATCCTGTATTCACTTCGTCACAAACGACAAGTACTTTCTCGATGTTTAATTCCTTCGTTTTTTCTAGCGATAATTCTAATAACTTCGTAGCATAACCTTTTCTTCTTTCAGAAGGGCGAATGCCATAACCGATATGACCTCCAGCGTTAAATAAATGCTCGGTTAAACTATGACGTATATTAACAGCTCCTACAATTTTATTTTCATCTGTAACGAGCCAATACGTAGAGTCTGGTACCCAAGATTCAGGGAGGTTTATTCCGTTATGCGCATCGTGAAGTTCTTGAATCATTGCCGTGAAATTAGAGGGGTCTTTTGAGATAACCCATGGAATCATTGTTTCACCGCTATCTTTCCATTCTTTATAAAAATCTAAGTATTCTTCTTGTAAATCGGTAGTAGGTGTAAGTAAAGAGACGTTCATTGTTAGTAAGCTCCTTTATTTATGTAGTATTTATAAAAAATTACGATACAAAATGAAAGCGTTTTCTAAACTTTCTCAACCTCATTTTATGCAATCCATATCCCGTTTTTAAATGGAAAGTAAAGTTTATGGTTTTTCGTATAAAAAGTGGGCTGAATTCTATTTATGTTAATATTGAAAATATTAACATAAATCACCTAGGATATTAAGTATATTTTAATGAAATGTTTTTATATCGATAAATGGATGTGTGTGATAATTTTTGTTTTATCTATCTATAATGAATGAAAGGGGGAAGGGCTCGTGAGTGTAAATTTGGATTTGATTATACGAATCGGTGTTGCGGGTTTGTTAGGAGCAATAATCGGTATTGAAAGGGAAATTCGATCAAAAGAGGCGGGATTAAAGACTCATTTCCTCGTAGCGGTAGGGAGTGCTTTAATAATGGTCGTTTCAAAATATGCCTTTTCAGATATTATGAATGAAGAACATACGGCTCTTGATCCGAGCCGTATTGCAGCGCAAGTGGTTAGTGGAGTAGGTTTTTTAGGTGCAGGTACAATTATTATTCAAAAACAGGCGGTGAAAGGGTTAACGACAGCGGCTGGTTTATGGGCTACAGCAGGAATTGGATTAGCAATTGGCGCTGGCATGTATGTAGTAGGCATTGGAGCGACGATTCTAGTTTTAATTGGTTTAGAGATTGTGAGTCGTATTTTTAAGGTGCAATTTTTATTTCCGCAAAATATAACAGTGCAAATGTGTATAAATAAACATGAGGCGGTACAGCAAATATTAGAAATACTTCATATGAAAGACATTCCAATACTTTCATATGAAGTGGAGACTTCACAGCAAGGCGCAGAAATAGTATATAAGGTAGGAATGCAGCTGAAAAATATATCGTCAGAAGAAAAGAATGAATTTATTCAGCATATGCAAACATTACCGGAAGTTACGTTTATAAAGTTAAAATCATAGCGTTGAAAACGAGGGTAGATATAGCAGACATTTCGCTATTATCTATCTTTTTTTGATATAAAATTCACATAAAGTCAAGTGTTAATTTTGCTAGGCATGGATACATGTGTGAACGTTCCCTTATTTTTTTCTCAATACAGAATAAAAAGTAAGAATAGTAAAATAATGGTGCGGGACACTAAAAAATGTAAGGTAGGGGAGAGCATGAAAGGCTATTCAAAAAAAGTGTTAGTAGGGGTAAGTTTTGCTAGTTTAATGTTAGGGAGTTTTCAAGGGAGCACATTGGCAGAAAGTAAAAAGGGAGAGCAAGTTTCTTATCGGAATGTGCTAAAAATGGAACCAGTTGGTGTGCAACTGCCAGTGCAAGAATTAGCTCATTCATCAAAAGTGCTTGAAAATAAGTCTTTTGAGAAAAGGCTACAATTTGCTGATTTGTCGCAAAGACCACCTGAAGTAAAAAAAGAAAGTAAGCAATTAGCTGCAGCGAAAACTTATACAATTGCTGAACTAAATCAATTAAGCAATCAGCAGTTAGTAGATTTACTTGTAACAATTGATTGGGAGCAAATTACGGGTCTATTTCAATTTAATAAGGATAGCCTTGCATTCTATCAAAATGATAGTAGGATGCAGGCAATTATTGATAAATTGAAGCAGCAAGGACAAGTTTATACGAAAGATGACTCCAAAGGGATTGAGACTTTAGTAGAAGTATTACGTTCAGGGTTTTATTTAGGATTTTATCATACAGAATTAAGTAAACTAAATGAGCGGAGCTATCATGATAAATGCTTACCTGCATTAAAAACGATTGCGAATAACCCGAATTTCAAACTCGGTACGTTAGAACAAAATAGAGTTGTATCATCATACGGAAAATTAATAGGAAATGCTTCGAGTGATGTGGAAACGATAACATCAGCTGCAAAGATTTTTAAACAATATAACGATAATTTTTCTACATTGGTAGACAATCTTTCAGCTGGAAATGCGATTTACGATATTATGCAAGGTGTTGATTACGACATTCAATCGTATTTGTACGATACGAGAAAAGCACCGAAAGATACAGTATGGTACCAAAAAATTGATAGCTATATTAATGAATTAAGTCGTTTTGCTTTAATTGGAACGGTGACAGAGAAGAATGGTTGGTTAATTAATAATGGTATTTATTATACAGGTAGACTTGGTACGTTCCATAGTACAGGAACGAAAGGATTGCAAGTTGTAACAGACGCGATGAAAATGTATCCGTATTTAGGAGAGCAATATTTCGTAGCGGCTGAGCAAATCGCGACGAATTATGGCGGGAAAGATGCAAATGGAAATGTTGTTAATTTAGATCAAATACGAGAAGACGGGAAGAAAAAGTATTTGCCGAAAACGTATACGTTTGATGATGGGGCAATTGTTTTAAAGGCTGGAGATAAAGTGACAGAAGAAAAAGTAAAACGTCTATATTGGGCGGCAAAAGAAGTAAAGGCACAATTCCATCGTACAGTTGAAAGTGATCAACCTTTAGAAAAAGGAAATCCTGATGATGTATTAACGATGGTTATTTATAATAGTCCAGCTGAATATCAATTTAATCGTCAATTGTACGGATATGAAACGAATAACGGTGGCCTTTATATAGAAGGAACAGGTACGTTCTTTACTTATGAACGTACGCCAGAAGAAAGTATTTATAGTTTAGAAGAATTGTTCCGACATGAGTTTACTCATTACTTACAAGGTAGATATGAAGTACCAGGGCTTTGGGGACAAGGTAAGATGTATGAGAATGAGAGATTATCTTGGTTTGAAGAAGGGAATGCGGAGTTTTTTGCGGGGGCAACGAGAACGGATAATGTTGTACCGAGAAAGAGCATTATAGGAGGAATATCTTCAAATCCAGCAGAACGTTATACGGCAGAGCGAACGTTAAATGCAAAGTATGGAACGTGGGATTTCTATAATTATTCCTTCGCTTTACAATCGTATATGTACAATAAGAGATATGATATGTTTGACAAAGTTCATGATCTTATTAGAAAAAATGATGTAACAGCATATGATGCATACCGTTCTACTTTAAGTAAAGATGCGAATTTAAATAAAGAGTATCAAGATTATATGCAAATGTTAGTCGATAACCGTGAGAAATTTAATGTTCCATTAGTATCAGATGATTATTTAGCAACTCACGTACCAAAACCAGTTTCAGATATTGCGGTAGAAATTACAGCAGAAGCAAAATTAAGTAATGTATCAGTTAAGAAAAATAAATCACAGTTCTTTAATACATTTACACTGCAAGGAACGTATACAGGTACTACTGCAAAAGGGGAATATGAAGACTGGAAAACAATTACACAAAACGTAAATGATACGTTAAAACGTTTAAGTGCAAAAGAATGGACAGGCTACAAAACAGTAACAGCTTACTTTGTGAATTATCGTGTGAATGCATCAGGGCAATTTGAATATGATATTGTGTTCCATGGTATGAATACAGAAGAAGGTGCTGTGAATAAAGCACCAGTCGCGATTATAAATGGTCCATATAGCGGAAATGTAAATGCAGCAATATCGTTTAAAAGCGATGGATCAAAAGATGAAGATGGAAAAATTGTTGCTTATAAATGGGAGTTTGGTGATGGTACTGTAAGCAATGAACAAAATCCAACTCACGTGTATACAACAGAAGGAACGTACACGGCAAAATTGACAGTAACAGACGACAAAGGATTAACGAATACTGTTACAACGAATGTAACGGTTCAAAAGAAAGAAGATAACAGTGTAGAAAAAGAGCCGAATAATTCATTCCAAACAGCAAATAAACTGCAATTAAATCAAGTTTTACGTGCTAGTTTAGGAAATGGTGATACGAGTGATTACTTTGAAATTAATATCGAAACGGCGAAAAACCTACAAATTAATGTAACGAAGGAAAATAATATCGGAGTAAACTGGGTTCTTTATTCAGAAGCGGATTTAAATAATTATGTTACGTATGCCCAGCAAGAAGGAAATAAGTTAGTAGGAAGTTACTACACGTATCCAGGAAAATATTATTTACATGTGTATCAGTATGGCGGGGGAACAGGGAATTATACGGTAGAAGTGAAATAGTAAAAAGGTCGCCGTGAGTGGCGACCTTTTTGTTACGCATAATAAAAAAATTTAAATGAAATTTATAAAAGTTTGATAGGCAATACCAAGGGAAAGTATCGTAGCTACCATATGTGCAGTCCATTTAGGCATACTTAAATTCAGTACGACATTATACAAGATTCCATATAAGATAAAAATGATTAATATAAATGCAATGAATTGAAGAATTAGAAAAAAAGTGGTTGTTCTAAAGAATTAATATCATGTTGTTCCATTTATTCTCACTCCCTTTACTTATTATATTGATATAATATATTTATAAGTGGAAGAGTTATTTCTATAAAGTACCAAAAATGTGATATGAAAGGGGTATTGGAAATTACAAGAACTAACGCGAACTATCATGTAACGTAACATATTATGCGTTATAGCCGAATAATTTTAAATCTTCCCCTGAGTCTGAAATGATCTCTTCGAACTGCAATCCTACTTTTTCTAAAAGCTTTCCTGAATTGATGTTATCAATAGTAGTAATGGCTACAATTCGTTTCATACCTAGGTTCTGTACACCGTAGTCTATTACAGCAGAAGCGGATTCAAAACCATATCCCTTTGAACGGAATTTCTCTAAAAAGGCAAAGCCGATATCAACATCTTCTAATGAATCTCTTTTAATAAGTCCGCACATACCAAGTGGAGTGAAATCTTCTTTTCGCTCTACTAAGTAAAGACCAAAGCCCATTTTATTATACATATCAACTGGTCCGTTTAAGATGTATTTTTTTGCATCGTCTAAGTTTTTAATCCTTTTATCACCAATAAACTGAATCCATGCAGGATCGTTTACTAATTCTAGAATAAATGGGGCGTCTTTTATATCAAACCAGCGAAGAACGAGTCGTTCAGTTTCAAGAACTATCAATCCATTGCACCACCTTTAATAGTTATAACAATTAGTATGGGTTGCGAAATACAAAAGTGCAACATATTTTAATTATGCTCTACTTGTTCACATAAAGTTCGTTTGTTTTGTATAAAGGGATATTTTATAATTAGAATTGATTGTAAAGAGTGAGATACTTATACAATGACTCCTAGGTAACTAGGAGTTTTTACTATATAACTATCATTATTACTAAATATGACACACTACACATTCTACTCAAGGAGGTACATAATGAAGAAATTATATAATGCATCGTTTACGTATTTGATTATCGGTTTATTATCAGGGATTTTCGCTAGGGAGTATGGAAAGTATAAGGGGATTGTAGGCTCTACTTTGTTAAATCTTTTGCATACACATACACTTGTACTCGGCTTTTTCTTCTTTTTAATTGCTTTAGGATTAGCAAAAGTATTCGCGTTTCATGAAGCGAAAAGTTTTAATAAGTGGTTTGTTTTACATAATATTGCATTAATTTTAATGTTAGGTTCATTGGCAGCGAGAGGGCTGCTTCAGCTAAATGGAGCGGACTTTAAAGGGTTAACTTATATTGTAGGATTTTCCCATTCGTTAATGGCAGTTACTTTAGTTTGGTTTATGTTGTTAATAAAGAAGTCGTTTAAAATATAGTTTTATAGAAAAGAACTTGCAGCAATTGCTGCAAGTTCTTTTTGTTTATTCGAAAGTAAGAAATGAATTTTGTATATGTAAAACTTGAATTATTTAATTTTTCGGATTATTATGTATAAAACCCTTAACATATTTTGTAATTCTAATTTATAGAAAGTAGGAGTGTGTACGATGGAGATAACAGTAGAACGTTTAGTAAATGAACTAAAGGGTGTACTTCCCGAAGATCGAGTAGTTGTGAATACGACAGTAAGAGAGTTACATAGTAAAGATGAATCTTATCATACTAGTAGTTTACCCGATGTAGTTGTTTTTCCGAAAACGACTGAAGAGGTTAGTAGAATAATGAAAGTGGCGGGTGAGCATAAAAAACCTGTCGTTCCTTTTGGGGTAGGCTCTAGTTTAGAAGGACACGTTATTCCATATGAAAAAGGAATTACAATGGATTTCTCTCTTATGAATAAAATACTCGAAATAAGAGAGAAAGATTTTCTTGTGAGAGTACAGCCGGGAGTGACTCGCTCTCAGCTTAATAAAGAATTGAAGAAATACGGTTTGTTTTTTAGTGTAGATCCAGGTGCAGATGCAACGTTAGGTGGAATGGCTGCTACAAATGCGAGTGGAACGACAGCAGTTAAATATGGGGTAATGCGTGATCAAGTTCGTGATTTAGAAGTCGTTCTTGCTGATGGGGAAGTAATACATACTGGAAATTTAGCAGCGAAGTCATCATCAGGTTACCATTTAAATGGTGTTTTCGTAGGGTCAGAAGGGACGCTCGGATGTTTTACGGAGTTAACTTTAAAAGTATACGGCATACCAGAACATGTTATGGCAGCGAGAGCATCGTTTCCAACTATAAATGATGCAGTAGAAGCTGTTATTAATATACTACAAGCGGGTATTCCAATTGCGAGAATTGAACTTGTAGATGAATTATCTATGAAACAAGTAAATCGTTATAATGAAACAAGTTACAGAGAAGAGCCTACACTGTTTTTAGAGTTTCACGGTAATGAAGCTGGGCTAAAGCAAGATATTGAATTCACGAAGGAAATTGTTTTTGATCATACATGTAAAGAAGTTGCTTTTGAAACGGAAACTGCAGCGAGAAATAAATTATGGGATGCACGGCATAATCTAGCGTACTCTTACGTTCATAGCTATCCTGGTAAAAAGCTTATGAGTACAGACGTATGTGTACCAATTTCAGAATTAGCTGGTGCAATCCAACATGCGAAAGAAACATTAGATAAAGTAGGTCTTGTCGGTGGTATTCTTGGTCATGTAGGAGACGGAAATTTCCACGTGCTCTTAATGGTCGATCCGAACGATAAAGAAGAAGTGGAAAAAGCGGACGAAATAAACGAAAGTATCGTTTTATATGCTCTTAAACGAGGTGGAACGTGTACGGGAGAACATGGCGTTGGGATTGGGAAACGGAAGTATCAAGAAGAAGAACATGGGGCGGCATTACTCGTAATGAAAAAAATAAAAAAAGCTCTCGATCCGCAAAACATTTTGAATCCGAATAAAGTTTTTCAGTTGAAGGATAGGGGATGATGGGGTGAAAGTACTAGAAGCGATAAGTAATATAGCTGGAAAGTATTTTGCATTTTGGGTTATTTGTATTGCAGCTATTGCATATTTCATTCCTGGACCATTTCTCGGGTTAACTAGTTACATAACGATTTTACTCGGAGTTGTCATGTTTGGGATGGGATTAACATTAAAGGCTGTTGATTTCAAAATCATAGCTACAAAACCATTGCCAGTTATTATCGGTGTATGTGCTCAGTTTATTATTATGCCACTTGTCGCATACGTACTAGCCTACGTTATGAATCTGCCAGCTGAATTAGCAGCTGGATTAGTGTTGCTCGGTTCAGTACCGGGTGGCACTGCATCAAATGTTATGGTTTATTTAGCAAAAGGGAACTTAGCGTTGTCTATTGCAATGACGTCATTATCAACGTTACTAGCACCAATTGCTACACCTCTTATTTTATTATTACTTGCGGGACAATGGATGCCAGTGAATGCTATTTCTATGTTTCTTTCTATCGTACAAGTCATTATCATACCTATTATTTTAGGATTAGTAGTGAAGAAGTTTTTCCCTACAACTGTTACGAAAGGAATGACTGTTATTCCTTTAATATCAGTTGTAGCAATTATCATTATAGTTTCAGCGGTGGTTTCAGCGAATGTAAGTAGCATTACTTCTTCAGGTCTTCTTATCTTTATCGCAGTTATGCTCCATAATGCATTTGGCTTTTTACTCGGATATATAACAGCGTTCGTACTTGGACTAGACGAAGGGACAAGAAGAGCTATTTCAATAGAAGTAGGAATGCAAAATTCAGGATTAGGTGTTGCGCTAGCAACAGCACATTTTGGACCAGCTGCCGCACTCCCAAGTGTATTAGCAGCAGTATGGCATAACATTGCAGGACCGATATTAGCAACCATCTGGTCAAAAAATGCAAAGAATACTTTCAGTGATGAAAATGTATCGGTAAATATAGAAAAATAGGAATGATAAAGAATGCAAAAACGTATTGTACATTTTGAAGGACTTGTTGTTTTCTTAGCTACGATTTATACGTATTCGATATATGAATTTAGTTGGATTATATTTTGGGTATTCCTTTTAGCACCGGATTTATCAATGTTAGCGTACGGTATAAATAATCGTGTTGGTGCTAACATTTATAATTTATGTCACACATATATTATATCTATATTAATAGCTATCATAGGTGTCTATTTTAAGATAGATACCGTTATAATGATTGGGTTAATATGGACAGCGCATATTGGAATGGATCGAATGTTTGGATATGGATTGAAATATGAGACGGATTTTAAGGATACTCATATTCAAAGGTTGTAAATTGTATTGGGAAGAGGGATATATTGAAACAGAGAATTACTATCGAAGAATATAACACCAAATGGGAAAGTGAATTTAATAAACTAAGGTCGCATTGATTTTGATTACGTGCGACCTATTTTTTTCGTTATTGAAAGCTGCCACTATAAAATAATGACAAACTGTCCCTGTTGGAAGCTGCGATTACTAAATATAATAAGAAATAAAATAGAAAAGACCGGAAAAGAGGGAGCTTATGTACATACCAAAATATTTCGCAATACAAGATGAAGAGATGAAGTACGAAATAATTGAACAAAATAGCTTTGCGACATTATTTTCTCAACATAATGGGGAACCATATGCAACGCATTTACCGTTGTTATTAAATAGGGAGACTCTAACTTTACATGGCCATTTCGCACGTCCGAATGAACAGTGGAAAGATAGTGAGAATCAAGAAGTATTAGCTGTATTCCAAGGACCACATAGCTACATATCGCCGTCATGGTATGAAACGAACAATGCAGTACCAACTTGGAATTACGTTGCAGTACATGTATATGGAGAGTTGGAAATTGTTGAGGGTGAACAGGAATTAATAGATTCTCTTCAAGATTTAGTACATACATATGAAAATCCAAAGAGTACCTATTCACTTGATGATGTAGATTCGAATTATATGGCAGGATTAAGTAAAGGGATAGTTGGTTTTAAAATTAGGATTAGTAAAATAGAAGGGAAAGCGAAGTTAAGTCAAAATCATTCTGTAGAAAGAAGAAAATTAGTTGTGGAAGAACTTGAGAAAGTTGGTAGTGAGGGGAGTAGGGGGATTGCGGAGTTGATGAGAAAATAAAGTTTACTTGAAAGGGAAACATTCTAAATAAGCATATTTAAAAAAGACCTTCTGAATTGAAGGTCTTTCGTTTTTTAAAGCGCTTTTACAGCTGTTGTTGAGTTGTAGTCTTTACTTACGTCAACAGATTGAACAAAGTCAGGTCTTTGTGGTGCGGGAAGATCAGCGTGACTTGCTTTATATGTAAATGAACTATTTATCCCAATAGACACAATTCCAATAACAGATAATCCTAATAAGATAGAACTAATTTTTTTTATCATTTTAATGCCCCTTTCTCAAAAGTTTTTTCTTTTGCTTGTAATGCTTTATGAAAATACTCACTTGCTTTTATGTGATTATTTTCATCGTAAAGTTTAACTGCTAATCTTTCTGAATATTCTTGAGTGTAGTTATATAAAGATTCTTTGTCGAAATACGTAATTCCTTCAAGAATAATATTTTCTAGATCTTCAGTTGTCTCATTATTGTTAAGAGAATTTAAAATTTTAAAATGAAGTATATATTCATCATTGTTTAGTTCTGTACAAACTTCCAACCCTTTTTTGATAAGTTTTTTAGCAATGTTTATTTCACCAAGTTTAGAATGCTCTCTGGCTTGTAAAAAGAGCGCTTTAAAGTGTGTAGGTATTTTGGTTGACACCTCTGATAAATGTCGAATCGCTAGAGAAGACAGGTTTTGACTTGCATAGAGCCAGCCTAGATTATTACGAACGCTTAAAACTAAATCATTTTCGTTTAGTTTTTGTAAAATGGAAAGAGCAGAATTGAACTTTTCCTCTGCTTGTTCATATTGCTTTAAAAATACACAGGAGGAACCAATTATATTGTCGCAAAGTGCTAATTTTATCTCGAACCCGTTTTCAGTCATGAAAATATTTCGGGCTTTTGTTGCTTGCTGAATTGCTTCAATAGGTTTATAAAAATGTTGATTAAAGATAGCGAATCGGTAATTAAATTCTGCTTCCTCTAGTTTATCTGAAACTTTTCCTAGTAGCTTTTCAGCATTTTCGTAATGTTCGCTAGCTAAGTTGTAATTTGTTGTTAAAGTAGCATGAATTGCTTTAAAGAAATGATAGTAGTAAGAAAGTTGGTGATTAGCTGGAATCGAGTAAGAATCTATCTTATTGAAACTGTCTTTTGTAATACCTAAACCATCAGTTAAAACTTTGAAACGAAAATTTAATAGAGAATAGTATAATGCTAAGTTCTCATCTTCCTCAAAGTTTAGTTCCTTTTCCTTAATTTCATGCTTTAAGTTTGTCGCCAGAGACACATCTTGTTTAAGCATAGCTAAATACCAATCATTAAATAATTTCGTAATTTGTTCATTACCTTGTAGTTGAACGTTCATGAAATCCCCTCGCTTTTTGAATATTCTTATAAAATATAGTATCAAAAATAACAATATTTAGAAATGGTGTTTTATATTTCTCAACATTTGTATAGTAGAGTTGTGATTAGGCTCATTGAAATGGAGTGGAGTTTGTTTTTGGAGTAAAGAAAGAGCAGAGGAGATAGTATAAAAAAGGTGTGTTCACACAATTTGTATGAACACACCTTTTTACATATTAAACAATCAAGTCCCACAAAAAGTACGATAAGGGCGATTCGTCGGCGTAGGTGGAACGCAGTATTCTTCTTGATCTGTAGAATACGCATAAGGATTTGATAGAGCCTCAAGAAGTTTCTCCATTACGCTATAGTCGCCATTTGTGACAGCTGCTTCTAGTGCTTCTTCTACGCGATGGTTTCTTGGGATGATTGATGGATTATTATTTTGCATCATTTCGTAGGCATTTTCTTTCGATTCTTCTTGTTTTTCTAATCGAGATTGCCACAGTTTATACCATTCTTTAAATTCAGGGCTATCGAATAGAGGCGTATTTTCTAACGTATCAAGAGTTAATGAACGGAATGTATTTGTGTAATCCGCTTTATATTTCTCCATCATTTTTAAAAGTTGCTCAATAAGTGAGTGATCTTGTTCTTCGTTGCTAAATAGTCCTAATTTCTTTTTCATTCCAAGGAACCACTGTTTTTCATACTGTACGCTAAATTTTGAAATTTCATCTTGAGCAATCTTTAATGCTTCTTCTTCATCTTCGTGTAGGATTGGTATTAAAGATTCAGCTAGTCGCGCGAGGTCCCATGCGGCCATATATGGCTGATTTCCATATGCGTAGCGACCTTGTGTATCAATAGAGCTAAATACGGTTCCTTGGTCGTAATTATCCATAAATGCACAAGGGCCGTAATCAATCGTTTCTCCACTAATTGTTATATTGTCAGTGTTCATTACACCGTGGATAAATCCAACAAGTTGCCATTTAGCGATGAGGCTTGCTTGTTTTTTGATGACTTCTTGTAGCAATGCAGTATATCGGTTTTCATGATCTTCAATTTCTGGGTAATGTCTTTTTATTGTATAGTCAGCTAGCGATTGAAGATCCTCGATTGAGCCGCGAGCTGCAGCATATTGAAATGTGCCGACGCGTATATGGCTACTTGCTACTCTAGTCAAAATAGCTCCAGGTAACTTTGTTTGACGATAGGTTGGTTCACCAGTTGTGACAACTGCTAAACTGCGGGTAGTTGGGATATCAAGTGCATACATTGCTTCGCTAATAATATATTCACGTAGCATCGGACCGAGTGCAGCACGACCATCACCGCGGCGTGAATACGGAGTAGGGCCAGAACCTTTTAGTTGAATGTCAAAACGTTTTCCTGAAGGTGTAATTTGTTCGCCAATTAAAAGAGCACGACCGTCGCCTAACATATTAAAATGTCCGAATTGATGACCAGCATATGCTTGAGCTAATGGATGAGCGTCTTCTGGGAGAGCATTACCGGCGAAAATAGCGATTTCGGCTTCTTTCTTCAGTTCTTCAGGATTAAAGCCAAGAGATATCGCAAGTGAATGGTTTAGCTTAACTAACTCCGGTGAACTTACGGGAGTAGGGGGGATTTCTGTATAAAATGAATGTGGTAAAGTCGCATAACTATTATCTAAATTCCAACCTGCTTCATTATTTTTAGTCATTTTATCTCCTCCTTGTTTATTTTTTTATTATGTATTTGTATGTATGTATTCTTTGTAAAATTAGCTAAAAGTATAATATGATATTTCCCCTTGCAATCTATTGTAAGGACTTCACTGCACTATGTCTATTTAACAGCAAATATAAAAACTCCATTTTAAAAAATGGAGTTTTTATTATTACTTAATTTTTACAATTATTTTCCCTTTTGCTCTTCCAGCCTCTGAATATTCCATTGCTTTTTGAGCATCTTCAAAAGGGAAAACGCGATCGATTACCGGTTTGATTTTGCCAGCTTCAATATAGTTTGCAATAGTGCGTAATTGATCGCCGCTTGGCTTCATAAATAAAAATGAATATCGAGCATTATGCTTTTTTTCAAGTGCAGTAAGTTTTTTACTTGCTAATGAAAATAAGAGTGTTTTGAAAAATCCCGAACCGAATTCTTTACCGAATCGAGCATTCGGCATACCTGAAACGGAAACAATGTTGCCGCCGCTTTTTATAATGTTGAATGATTTTTCAAGTGTTGTACCGCCGATTGTATCAAATACTGCATCATAATCTTTTAGTATATCTTCAAATTTTTCTGTTTTGTAATTAATAATTTCATCTGCGCCAAGAGATTTTACTAAATTCGCACCAGCTTCACTAGCAGTCGTTGTAACAGTAGCACCCATTATTTTTGCTAACTGAATTGCGAAAGTACCAACACCACCAGATCCAGCGTGAATTAAAATCTTCTGTCCTTTTTGTAATTGCATGATGTCATGTAAAGCTTGATAAGATGTTAAGCCAACGAGTGGAATCGACGCCGCTTCCTCAAAACTTAAATTTTTTGGTTTTAAAGCTATATCATCTTCATGAATGGCTATATACTCCGCGAAAGTACCAATCTTATTTTTTCTTGGACGAGCATATATTTCATCACCGACTTTAAAACGAGTTACTTTTGATCCAACCTTCGTGATGACACCGGAAAAGTCATTCCCAAGGATTAGAGGCATTTCATATTTCAGTAACATTTTAACTTTTCCATCACGTATTTTAAAATCAATTGGGTTAATACTAGCTGCATGAATTTCTGCGAGCAATTCATACTCATTTATTTCAGGAGTAGGTACCTCGGCCATACGCATTGGAACTTTTCCGTACTTATCAATTATCATCGCTTTCATTTCTTATACCTCCAAATTTCAATAAAGTGAAACTTTAATCAGTGGGGGATTCTCCATCCCCCACTGATTATTAGCCCTCACCAATCGGACTTTTATGGGCAGTTGATCCCCTATCTAAATTCTTTGCTTTCGCTGAATTCTGAGGTGGGGGTCTTACTGCCCGTTAAAGTGGGATAAAAGTTGTGCAATAGCTTTTCAATATCTAATACAAGATTTTTTAATAAACTTAATTTTGTACGTATATCAATATAATAAAAGTTTTTTGTACCTTCTTTTCGCATTAAAATAATACCGGCTTCTCGTAAAATTCTAAGGTGATGTGATACTGCTGGTCGAGAAAGATGTGTTTGTTTCGTAATTTCGCCTACACGTAATCCGGTTTGACATTCTGTTTCCATTAGAACTAACAAAATAGCTTGCCGTGTTTCATCACCAATTGCCAATAACACTTTTTGTGAATCAATAAAATCTCTTTTTATAATATTTAATTGTTCTTGTTTATTCATTTCAATCACTTTACCTCCTGCTAATTAGTCGAAAGGTTTAAGATGATGGACCATTACTTCGATACGATAATGCTACATGATTGTTGTATGAGCTGCAATATTGGGAAAGAAAATCGAGACGAATGAATTTTTTATGTTGAAAATTATAGGGAGATAGAAAAGGGATTAGAAGGACTACATAACACAATAGATGAAGTTTTAAAAACAAAAAATGATGTAACAATAAAATAAGCTGTTGTAACCTTATATAATCCATAAGGTTACAACAGCTTATAATATTTGTATTATCGTTGATTTTTACGATAGAACATGGTTCAACGTAAAGTAAGTTCTTTTGTTTTACATTTTCATACAGACACAATTTAGGTGGGTTATAGATGTATGAAAATATAAAAGTGTTTTGGGGCGTAATCTATCTATATGATAATTCAAAATGAAATATAAGTCTATATTTTAATGTTTTTTTTGATTATATTTATATCACTGAGCTCAGAACAATGATGTGGAGGGTAAATTTATGAAATCGAATGATGTACCAGTTTTAATTGTTGGAGGAGGATTATCAGGATTAGCATCTGCGCTATTCCTTGCAAAACATAACATGGAGTACTTACTTATTGAAAGGCATCCGTCTACTGCCATTCATCCGAAAGCAGGCGGTCTTACTTTCCGTACAATGGAGTTATTTCGAGAATTAGGTTTGGAACAAAGAATTAAATTGGAAGGTAAAGCATTAGAGAACTGCCGAGGAAGAATAGTAGTTCATACAATAGCTGAGGCGAATAAAGAAGAATTGGAACAAATGAGAGCGACGCAATACGGAAGCGATGAAGAGTTACTTCAAAAAATAGAAAAGATTAGTCCATCAAAACAAACTGCGTGTTATCAAATAATTTTAGAAGAGATGATGTTACAAGAAGCGAAAACGCTAGGCGGGCAACTATCTTTTTATCATGAATTAGTTTCATTTGAACAAAATGAAAACGGGGTAAAAGCAACGATTCGAAATCGTGAAACAGAAAAAGAAAGTGTCATACATTGTGACTATGTAATTGCAGCAGATGGAGCGAATAGTAAAATACGTGAGCAACTAGGGATAAGTACTGAGGGACGAGGTACAATCGGTGGCTATTATATGAATATTTATTTTGAAGCGGATTTAAGTGTGTTTATACAAGGAGATGCATTTGGTTTTACTATGGTACTTCATCCGGAAGTACTTGGTGCGCTTATACCAGTTGATAACGAAAGAAAATGGATTTACCATGTATCCTACGATCCATTAAAAGGAGAGGGACCAGAGGATTTCACTATAGAACGCTGTAAACAAATTATTCAAACCGCAATTGGAAGCACAAATGTTGAGCCAGAAATAGTAAGTGTTTTACCGTGGGAAGCGACTGAAAGTACTGCTACAAAATTTCAAGATAATCGCATTTTTTTAGTTGGTGATTCTGCCCATATTATGCCGCCAACTGGAGGATTTGGTTCAAATACAGGAATACAAGATGCGCACAATCTAGCTTGGAAATTAGCGGCTGTTTTAAAAGGGAAGGCAAAACCAAAATTGTTAGAAACATATCATGAAGAGAGATGTCCTGTTGCAAAATTAACGACAGATTATGCGAGTAGTTTACTGTTTCATGCGGCGAATAGAGAAGAAGGTAGTTTAAATAATATGGACGGTTTAGCTGTTACAGTTGGATATCAGTATTGTTCAGAGGCGATTATAGATGACTTAGTTACCCCGCATAGAATGGATATTGTACAGTTGAACGGAAGACCTGGTACGCGGGCACCACATTTTGTTGGAATGTATGAGGGGAAAGAAGTCTCTGTACTTGATTTATTAGGTAACGATTTTGTTTTATTTACTGGAGCAGAAAATGGTTCTTGGGCTGAATCAGCACATACTGTTTCAGCTAAATTAGGAGTAAATATAAAAGTGTATCGCGTTGGTTTAAGTGGAGACTTTATTGCTCAAGAAGATATTTTTAGTAAATTATATGGGATAGAGAATGGAGGAGCTGTATTAATTAGACCAGATGGCTTTATAGGATGGCGTTCGGAAAAAGAGGTAGTAAATCTAGATGTAGTGCTTGAAGAGGTAATGGTTAATTTATTATGTGATTTTTAAGTAACTAAGGAAGTATTGTCTTTTATAGGACGATACTTCTTTTTTTAGCTTAAAAAATAAAGATTGTGTAGTGAAGAGACATTATTATTATAAAAATATATGTAAATTAATTCTCTTTCTTTTTGTTGTTATTAGAATTTTTTTAGTTTTTAGATATAAGTGTTGGCAATTACTAGATTGAATCATTTTTTTATTGTATTATATTTCCTAGAGATTACATACTACATTACCTCTAGCCGAAGTAAAGCAAATAGACGATGTAAAAAGACATATTTTATCACCAAAAGAATTTCTTAAAGATTGATTAAAATTAAAAACAAGTGCTTTAGGCTATGCAGCAATTGGGGTTGGTACAACTGCTGTAAGTGCCTTTGCGGGAGCCAAAGTAGGCGCAGCTGTAGGAACTGTTGCTGGGGCTTGTATTGGCTTGGGTGTTTCTATAGGAGCTAGTATAGTAACAGATGGAATTAAGTTTAATAAAGGTGATTGGAATCATGATGGTAAACAGGATTCGATAAAAGATAAAGTTAAAACTGGAATCGGAGTAGCTTTAGATAAAATTTTTTAGTTTTTGGGAGATTAATATGGAAAAATACCACGGAAAGAGCACGGAACAAATTATTCAGAAATTGATGCCTGACAGTGTAAGATCGAGTGTTGTTATGGTGTGGGTAGTTATTAATTTTATGATTTTAACCCCATTTTTATTTCCTCCAACCTTTACTATATACTTATATATAATTTTACCTTTTCTTTTGACTGCTAATATATGGGGGGGATGGGTATTTTTTTATAAACCAAATGAGCCAAGGTTGGTACACATTTTATATAATGGATTTATGGGAATAACTTTTTCTTTTGGAAGCTTTATAGTGATTCAAAAGATTGCATATACTTTTATTAAAATTGAAACACCTCTGTTTTTTATTGTTACTTTTCTGCTTTACATTCTTACAATCTATAAATTGATTTCAATTGGAATGAAAAGTTTTTTAAGGCGATTAAACAATGAAGAAAATGAAAATATAAAAATTTCTCCAATTGTTTATTTATCAGGATTGGGATATGTAATTGGACAAATATGTATAGGTACATTATCACAAAACGGTTTAGCGACGGTCTTAATTTTAGTCTTTTCTTTATTTGCTGTTGTGCTTAGTATATCTGGAGTATATATATGGGTATATGTTGATTTGAAGAGGAAGGAAATGGATGGGATGCATAATGGACAAATATAATGGCAACAACATAGTGAATTGTATACGAATATTAATACCATTTGATATAAGGAATGTAGTAGGGGCCTTTATGTGGGTTATCATGAATTTTATGCTACTTATCATTTTATTCATATTTCCACCGTTCAATATATACTCCTACGTAGCCTTACCATTTTATGTGATATGTAATCTATGGGGGATTTGGGTTTCCATTTATAAGCCCCGGCAGTCTCAGTTGCAACATTTACTATATTCTGGATTTGTTTCATTAAGTATTTCATTTTGTAGTTTTATAGCTGTGCAAAAGTTAGCTTACGAATTCGTAAAAATAGAGTCGCCTTTATTTTTTATTTTATCGCTTATTGCATATAGTTTAATTGTTTATAAATCTGAATTATTCTGGATTAAATATTTTACAGCCCGCTTAAGAGGGACAACGGATCAAGATGTAAAAATCCCTAAAATTGTATTTTTTTCAAGTTTAGGTTATATGATTGGTCAAATTAGTATTGGAATTTTGAGCCAAAAGGCTATGGCTATTTTATTAATCATTCTCTTCTCATTTTTTTCCGTTGTGTTCTTAGCTCTAAGTACACATGTATATTTTTACTTTGATTTTAGAAAACAAGGTATTACTTCGGGACATTTAAAAGAATTACATTCTCAAAAGAAACCTAAATTGTCAAGGAAGGAAAGGAGACAATCCGTGGCTGCTTCGGGACATGTAAATATACCACATTCTCAAAAGAAACCTAAACTTGCAAGAAAGGATATACGAAATTAAGAATTTGTAATTAAGTAAAACCTAGATTTACGTAAATATCACGTCAAATGACAATAGAATTTTATCTTGTATGAATGGAAATTAAAGAAGTTAGATAGGAATTAGGCTGTACAGAAAATTCGATGTGTTCAAATACTAATTAGTATAAGATAGATATATAACTTATACTGATTAAAGCTTTACCGTACTGAAAAAATAATATTCACAAATTTTAATAGGTTTGGTATGATTAATTTCGACAAGTTAATCGAGGCCGGAGATATTTGAGATAAGCCATAAATTTATTTAGGGGTACAGAAGTGTCCTCTAAATAAATTATGGCTTTTTTTATTGGATGAACCGTACACAATAGGGAAGTTACATGTGGAAAGGAGGGGTATAGAAAATAAATAGTTTTCTATATCAATAACATAAGGAAAGTATATTCGTAAGACTGAAATTTTAATATAAGCTTATAAAAATAATGAAAATATATCTTCTATTTCGTGTAAATCTCATTAACTTGTTGAAATTTACAACGTAGGAAGGGTTAGAAGGATGAGAAAAATTATTAGCGTGTTAGTTATTTTCTTTATGACGGGAAGTATCTTTGCTGGGGGAGCTGTTCATGCGAAAGCAGAAGGAAAGCATGAGTGGAATACGAATAAGTTTTTAAATATTGCACATCGCGGAGCAAGTGGACATGCACCTGAGCATACTTTTGCTTCTTATGATCTTGTGAAAAAAATGAAAGCGGATTATTTGGAGTTAGATATTCAATTAACTAAGGATGGCCAATTAATTGCAATGCATGATACAGCAGTTGATCGCACTACAAATGGAACAGGTGAAGTACGAGATAAAACATTAAGTGAAATAAAAAGCTTAGATGCAGGATCTTGGTTCAATAAAGCTTATCCAGAAAAGGCTAAGCAAGAGTACGTTGGTCAAAAGGTTCCGACTCTTGAAGAAATCTTCCAAAAGTACGGAAGAAGCATGAAGTATTACATTGAAACAAAATCACCAGATGTGTATCCAGGAATGGAAGAGAAATTATTAGCTTTATTAAAAAAATATAATTTAGTAGGTCAAAACATGTCTTCTAGCCGTGTTATGATTCAATCATTTAGTAAAGACAGTTTAACAAAGATTCATAGTATGAATAAAAATATTCCGTTAGTTCAACTGCTTTGGTATTATCCAAATGAAAACAATGAGATTGTTGAATGGTCTGGTATTACACATGAACCGAAAAGTGTAACGAATGATGATTTTCAAGAAATTAAAAAATATGCAGTTGGTATTGGACCGAACTTACGTAATGATAACGGAGAATTAATTATTGATGAGTCATATATGAAAATGGCTAGGAAAAATGGACTGTTAATTCACCCGTATACAATTAACGAGAAACCAGATATGAGATTGTTAATTAAATGGGGTGCTACAGGAATGTTTACAAATTATCCAGATCGATTACATAGTGTGTTAAAAGAAAGATAAGTAAGATAGCATAAAAGGTATACCGACGTTGTGGTATACCTTTTTCTATTATGCTAGATTATAGTAGTAGGATACATATTCTTCTAAGCCTTGAACTTCTTTTTCAGGTGGCTCAATGCCGCCTTTTCTACCGTAGCAAACATTTCTCAAGTATTCTCCAAAAATCATAGAGCGGCTTTTCTTATTTTCCATCCAATTATATCTATTAATTATAAACTCACCATCGAAATTTGTATCAAATGTATATGGGATACAAGTAATTGTTTTAGGTAAATGTTTTTTTAATACTCTATATTGTCGACCAGCTCCTAAACTTTTACATACAAAGAGTAATCGATTAATCTTTGTGAAATCAAAAATCTTTTTCGCTTCCATTACATTAGCGATAGAATGGAGGGAGTTTGTCTCGAATATAATAACGTCTTTTGGTACGCCATGTTCCATTAATTTATTTACAATTACTTCTGCTTCTGATAAATCCCCGTAATTCCAGATCGGATGTTTCATGCCATGCAAACTAGTACCGCCTGTAACGATAATTTGGTTTCCTAAGCCTTGTTGATAAGCTTTTAGAGGGGCTTGCCAATTGCCAGGATGAGAACCGCCAAAAACGAAAATGGCATCACATTTTTGTGGTGTGGTTTCTTTTAGAAAAGTGATTTCTGTAATTTGATCGATTTGTTTTTTCGTAAGAGTAGGGACATCAGGATATTTAGGGATTACCATTTGAAAACCTCCTATATAGTAAAATGATAAATTCATTATATAGCGATTTTATTAAGTAGAAAAAGAGAAGCTTTTTATTTGAAAGTTCCCCTTTTAAGATAACTCTCCAACAAACCAAATCTCTTTTTCATAGATTGCATCCTCATCATAAATGACTTCTTGAAAGTGTAACATTTGGACAGTAGGACAAATTGAAATTCTCCATGCTTCCCAAAAATCAGATTCATTTGAAAGAAGAATCCATTTTTGGAATTCACTATTTCTATTAAAGAAATTATGAAAGTAACCCTCATTTTTAAATACAATGATTTGTGAGTCCCATAAATTCTCTATAGAAATCAAAGTAACAACTCGATATGTATGTGTATCACTCGGCTTTATTTTTATTAAATGCTGTGCTTGATTTAATAAGGTTTGTATACACAATCGTTTTACTTTTCTAGGTGTTTTACACGAATTGATAAAAGCTTGGGAAACTGGTAAAGGCATATACCAATATTCATCGTTATAGAAAGCAGAAGGGAACGTTTTTGTATGTTCTTCAATTCGCTTTATCATCGTGTTAGTTTTACGCTTCATACCACGTATTTTCTTTTCACGCATTGTTAAATCATCTCCATAAATTTTTGTAATGCAGCTGAGTGATATAGATCTTTTCTAGTAATAAAAGTAGTAGGAACTTTTTTGAATCTATTTGGTAAAGGATTGAATGATAAGTTATGTGCATGACCACTTAAAATAGATTTCATCATAATTGCTACGCCCATATTTGATTTTACACATGCGAGTATCGCTTCAATTGTTCCGAACTCTAATATTCGTTTAGGCGAGATGTCTTCTTCTTGAAGCCAGTCTTCTAATAAACTTCTATAATAGCAACCGTGACTAAAAGCGAGTAAATTCATATTTTCTATGTCTGTAAGAGAGGGTAAAGGTTTTTTACTAATGAGAACTAATTCTTCTTCACGAAATACACTTGTATGAAGTTCACCGTGCGGAGTAGAGCCAGCTATAAACGCTCCGTCTAGTTTTCGTTCTAACACAAGCCTAATTAGTTGTTCGGTCGTATTTGTTTCTAAAATTAATTCGACTTTTGGATATTTCTCATAATAGGCAGTTAATATAGATGGCAGCCTTACCGCAGTTGTAGATTCTGTACACCCAATTTTCAAAGTGCCTTTAGGCTCGATTCCATTACTTTGAACCGCTTTTATAGATTGATCCATTAAGTGGATAATTTGTTTAGCGTATGTTAATAAAATCTCACCGTTAGAAGTTAAAGTTACACCTTTTCCGTTACGGTAAAATAAAGGCACGCCTAATTCATTTTCTAGTTGTTTCATACGCATTGTTACGCCTGATTGTACATAGTTCAAATTTTTAGCTGCGTGAGAAATATTATTTTCCTTCGCAACTTCGTAAAATACAGTTAAATCTTTTATGTCCACGTATCATCCCTCCGAAAAGGTATCAATTTTTTTGATGGATTATATGATGAATCTTTATTTTATATGATATCAGAACTTTCATACAATGGAAGTGAGTGGAGGGATGATTGTGTTAATCGAAGAAAGGATGAAAAGTACTTATAAGTGGATGATGTTAATTGTTGCGACGATTGCTCAAACAACAGCGACACTTATAACGTATGGTGTTGGAGTTTTGGCGTTATTTTGGAAAGAAGAATATGAGCTTACGAATATGGAGAGTGGATTGTTAGTAAGTGTTGTAAATGTTGGACCATTATTTTGTATGCTTTTTGTTGGGCGGCTACTTGATCAATATAATGAAAAGTTGTTAATTTCTATCAGTTCATTTTTGCTAGGAGGTTCGCTTTTACTAACCAATATAGTAAGTGGATTTAATGGACTGTTATTTGTACTTTTATTAGTAGGAATGTTTTATAGTGTTTCCCAGCCAGGAGGAAGTAAAGTGATTTTAAAATGGTTCTCAAAAGAAAATCGTGGATTAGCGATGGGAATAAGGCAAGCTGGTATACCGATTGGTGGTGCGTTAGCGGGAGTGTTAATCCCTTTTCTTACGATACAATATAATGTGACTTACGCGATAAATAGTATGGCATGCATTTGTATAATTGGAGGTTTATTATTTTTTATGTTTTATAAAGAGCCATATGCTCAGGAGGAAGTAAGGAAAGAACATATTAAAATTTCTTTTTGGACGCAGCTAAAAGTAGTGATATGCAAAAAAGAGTTGTATCCAATTTATATAACGGGGATTTGCATGATTTCATTGCAAATGGTGTTAGTTGGGCACTTTATGAAATTTCTAGTAAGGGAACAATCAATTCCATCTATTGTAGCCGGAACAATATTTTCGGTTATGTTTTTTTCTCGAATGATTGGCCGTGTTATATTAGCAGCTATTAGTGATTTGTTTTATAAGGGGAATCGGCACATACCTTTATTTATAGCTGTCTGCGCTTCTATCGGTTTGATTCTATTGTTAGTAATGTGCATACATACAGTAACGAGTGGAGTATTATATGGTATAAGTGCATTGTTAGGCTTCTTTTCAATTGGATGGTTTAGTCTTTTTATCGTCGAAGTTGCTGAATTGGCAAGTGAAGAACGTGTTGGAATAACAGTTAGTTTGGCACTGACATTCAATCAAATTGCGATTATTGTTGCACCTGTTTTATTTGGTTATATTGTAGATGAAAAAGGCTATACGTATGCGTGGTTATGTATAGTGGTATTACTATGTATCTCGGCAGTGAGTTTATATAGTAAAAACAAAAAATAAAAGAAAGTTAGTAATGTAAATTTTATATGAAGAAAATCTAAAGAAATGCCGAATGTGCGACATTTCTTTTTTATATGTTGTATAATCAAAAAATAAATGAGATTTGTTTTCAATGACGTTCATTGCCTCTTTTGAAATTACCTGTTACTTTAGCCATAATGAGTTGTTTTTCTGTATCGTTATGTGCATGATTTATTTTGTTTAAAAATTTTTCAGCATCATTTCCTTTTAATATTTTAATTTGTTTTCCGTAATATTCAATTAAAACTATGTTATTTTTTGTTACTCTGTAATGGAACATCATATCATTTAAACGATTGTGTTTATCGGTATTTTTCATCGTAACAACTCCATTTCTTATTATGTGTAACAAATGTTACATAAGCTGTTGAAATTATAGTAGGGTGTATCCGATTGTAAGGTGGAAATTTTGCAAGAAAGAAATACAATAGAGAGTAGCCAAAAACTGAATATGAGAAAAAGGAATCTAGTTTAAATAGGTGAATATAATAATATAAAGTATTTGAAAATTAACAGATATAGAATAGAATGGATGCGCGTTAAGTGAAACTAGATAAAAGAGGGTTCCTATTATGCTAAAGAAATGGTTAATTGTTTTCTTTATTTTTGCTATTTTTTGTGGGAGTGTCGTTGCACTAATACATGTAAATAAAGGTAAGAAATATGATATAAAGGCATTTTCTAATTTAAATAGTAAGCAAAAGGACGGTATGCAAGAAGTTGATGCAAATGAAAAAAAGCGCTATGAAGTTGTAGCTGGAAAACTAGATCAATATTTAAAAGAAAAAGGATTTAATGGGAGTGTTCTTGTAGCTAGTAAAGATCATGTGATTTTACGAAAAGGTTATGGGTATGCGAATGTGAAAGATAAAGTAGTCACGACGCCAAGAACGAAATATCGTATTGGTTCTATTACGAAAACAGTAGTTGCAATATCTATTATGCAACTAAAAGAAAAAGGGAAATTAAACATTGAAGACAATGTAAATAAGTATATTTCTTCATTTCCGGCAGATAAAAACATTACGTTACGAAATTTGTTAACACATACGTCTGGGTTGCCAGATCAGGGACAAGGTAGGGTTGATGCGGCGTCACGATTAAAGTTAGTAACGTGGATTGGTGCACAAAAATTGCAATTTCCTGCAGGGACTGGGTGGAAATATACAGATTATAATTATATGGTGCTTGCGTATATTGTAGAAAAGATATCGAATAAACCGCTCGCTGAATATGTGAAAGAAAATATTTTTACGCCTGTTGAAATGCATGAATCAGGAATGGGGGCTACCCTTCCTGAAGATATTTTCTTAGCAGAAGGTTATACGAAAAAAGATAATGAGTTAATAGCTGCACCCCGCTTAAAAATGAATTGGTTGTATGGGTGTGGTGAAATGTATACGACTGTTGAAGATATGAAAAGATTAGATGAGGCTATTATGGATGGAAAACTGCTGTCTAAACAAAGTGTATTAGATATGTTTACTGCATCACCTGTAAGAAAATATGGATTTAGTTTCTATACTAATCCAGATTATTATCATAATCATGGTGTATTAGCTGGTTGGAATACATTTAATAATTTTAACCGGGATAAACGAACGTTTGTAATATTATTCTCTAACGTACAAAATGATATGAATGATACGTTTAATCAGGAGTTTAGGAAAATGGCGAATGATTTAATAGAAGGAAAATAATAATTTGTAAATCGGTATTGATATGTAATTATCAATACCGATTTTTTATTTGGGAAATTTCAATGAAGAAGTAACTATGAAGAGGGATTATTAGAATAATTTTATATAGGAAGTTAAATGATATGTATGTTAAATATAGGAAAGTTGCTGCGTGAAGTTCATCTGTTCGTATTGAATTTATGCGTAAGATTAATTGTTAAATTTTACATCTACAAAAAAGCTTGAGCTTCACACTATGTGAAGCTTTACATTATTGGAGACAAGAACAGGAGGTTTACAAAATGAAAAAAATAGTAAAGTTTTGCTTAATGGCTACATTATCTACAACGATTATTAGTGGATGCTCTTTTGAGGGGAATAATGAAAATGCTAAAGGGAAAGAGAGTGAAAAAGTAGAGGTACAGAAAAATGCTGGGAAATATACGATGCCAGATGAAAAAGATAAACATGAAGGTACATGGCTACAATGGCCTCATGAATTTACATATGGTGAAGAGTATAAGCAGGAAGTGGAACCGATTTGGATTAAGATGGCAAGTGCATTAACTGAAGGTGAAAAAGTCCACATTGTTGCATACGATGAGGAGGAGAAAGAGCGCATTAATAAGCTTTTGATAGATAAAGGACTGAATATGGATAAAATTGATTTCTTTATCTCGCCTACTGATGATGTATGGGCAAGGGATAGTGGACCAATTTTTGTTTATGACAATAATAAAAATCTCAAAATATTAGATCCAGCATTTAATGGTTGGGGGAAGAAAACTCCTTATAAAAATGATGCTCGTATACGTGAGAATGTTAGTAAACAATCAGGGATTGAAAGAATTGATTGGGGAAAGTTTGTCCTTGAAGGTGGTGCAATTGAATTAGACAGTAATGGGACTGCTTTATTAACCCGGAGTGCTGTGACGAATAAAAATAGAAATCCTGATTTATCAGAAAAGGACATTGAAACATATATTAGTGATCTTGGGGTAACAAACTTTATTTGGTTAGACGGAGTGCCTAATTTAGATATTACTGACTTTCATATTGATGGATTTGCTAAATTCCATGGTAAATCTACCATTGTAACGATGAAAGAAGATGACCTAGCCGAATGGGGTTTGTCAAACAAGGATATGGATGCATTGTTAGATGCAAAAAATGCTTCAGGACAGAAGTATAAGTATGAATACTTACCCCTTAGTAAAGATAAAGTTACTTTAGAAAATGGAAAAGCTCTCGATTATAAAGGTTCGTATATCAATTATTATATTGGGAATACAGTGGTGTTAGTGCCTAATTATAATGATCCGAATGATAAAATCGCAAATGATACGATTCAGAAGTTATACCCAGACCGTAAAGTAGTTGGTATTGATGTGAGAGAGCTGTATAAAAATGGTGGCATGATTCATTGTGTTACACAGCAACAACCGATTCAATTGAAATAATCGATTGAAATTCAGCAACCTTCTGACAAAATAGGTACATTGTTACCTTTATCTATTTTGTCATGTTTTATTTTTCGCAAAAAGGAGCAAGGGCATTGAAAGGAATAATATTAACTAGTTTCATAATGATAGGGCGTATGATTCTATTATTAAATTTCATACTTTCATATAAAATTTTATTATTGTATTTTAAAAACCTGTCAAGAGTCAATTTTTCGCTCAACCACGGCTATATATTTTTTATATAAATATATAATATTTCTCCGTGCTATAATCCATTCATGAAATGTGCACGTTTCGAACATTGTTATGAAAAGGTAAATAGTTGACATAGTGAAATTAGTTATTCAACCATTATTAAAAAGCGAGGTAAATAGTATGGAACAAAAACATAATGGAATTATTTTTACTGCAATACCAGATAAATCGAATGAATATTATCGCCCATTTTATGAAGATCTAATTTATTTTAATGAATATTTAAATGAAAATAAAGCATTTACTGATCAACTTATATCTTTATCTGTTGAGGAGCAAGGCTTTCATACAAGCTCTTTTGAGTATGATGATATTTGGCTAAGGGATGTTGCGCCAGTTGTAACAAGTCATCTAGTTAAATTTAAATATCGCCCAAATTATTTACCGAAAGATCAAGGGCGATATTTAGATCAACAATTTAATAAATGGTTGAAAAAGAATGACTTTGAATATGTAAAATCTCCATTGATATTAGATGGTGGAAATCTGATTTGGAATAAAAAAGATACTGTTATATTAACAGAACGCATATTTGATGATAATTATGATTGGACGGAAGAAGAAATTATAGAGCAACTGGAATGGGATTTAGATGTGAGCCGAGTTATTATTATTCCTGCTGAAGAAGGAGATGTACTTGCACACGCAGACGGAATGGTTAAATTTATTGATGAACATACAATGTTTATTAGTGATTTTCTTGGGGATCGTGAATTTAGATATAGTGTTCAAGAGATTATTCAAGAGCAAATGCCAGAAGCTGAATTTATAGTTGTTCCGTCATCATATACAGAAAAGGGGCAATATGATCAAGAAATAGCATCGGCAAAAGGGTTGTATATAAATATGTTAGAAACATGTGATGCGATTTACGTTCCTAAGTTTGGACTACCTAAAGATGGGGAAGTTTTACAATATATTCAACAATATACGGAGAAACAAGCTATTCAAATTCATGTAGGAGAAATATCAACAATGGGAGGCGCAATAAATTGTTTAACGTGGTATTGTCCTGATCATTTGTTACCTTCAAAAATGAAAAGATTGCACAATCAGAATGAAGAATTTTCAGTTAGGAAGATTTTTGATTGGTTTTAAAATAAGCGTATAAGAAAATGTATTCAAGGGGTATGTATATGTATACAATTACTGAATTTTCGCGGATTTGTAAAATGAGTACACGGATGTTAAGGCATTATGACAAAGAGGATATATTAAAACCAGCATATGTGAACCCGGAAAATGGGTATAGATATTATGAGCAAGGGCAGTTAGAAATAGCGTTAAAAATTAAAAGGCTAAGAGAGTATAAGTTCCCTCTACCGAAAATTAAAATAATTCTTCAGTCATCAGATCAAGATTCATTTATTAAACATATGCAAGCGCAAATTATAGAGTTGTCTCATGAGGTGAAACAAAATTTACAGGTTATTTCTGAAATGAATGAAATGGTAAATATGAATCATGCTTTAAATACTGCTTGTCATAGAAATTACGATATATTTATTGGAATGAGAAATGAAATAACAGTAATTGCTCAAAGATTACAAATAGATATAGAGGATATGGATGATTATTTTTATGACTTATATGAAAATATACAAAAGAATAACTTTCAAATAGTCGGTTCGCCCTCTACAGTCTTTTATGATGAAGAGTATATTCCAAATCATAGTGATATTGAATTAAGAATTCCGATTATGGATGAGGATAATAAAGGTGTATTACAAGAATGTGAAATAAACAAGCTAAATCAGCATCAAATTGTTACTACTATGCATTATGGTAGCTACGACTATATAGGTTATGCTTATATGGCATTAGAAGAGTGGATAGAAAGGAACGGTTATATAATAGATGGTCATCCATATGAAGTTTATATAAAAGGGCCTGAATGTGATTGTTTAGTAGAAGAGTATGTGACACAAATTTGTTTTTTAGTTACGAAAATAGAATGAGAATATGGAAAGAACCTCTCATTCTGTATGGGTTAACTCAAAGGCACTCGAGTTAGCGGGAATAAATAAAGATACGAAAGATCCACAAGGCGGAAGAATCATTCGGGATCCAGAGACAGGAGAACCGTTTGGGATTCTTTATGATACAGCAGGAGATATGGTGATGGAAAAAGCATGGAATTCCCAGCCGAAACTCTTTGAAAAAAATTATGAAGGTTTGCTGGATGGATTAAATGAGGTTACGAAGAATGGTATTACTACAGTTGGCGATGGCCGTCTTTATTGGAAGCGAGGCTGGTTAGACGTTTGGAATAAAGTAAATGACGAAAAAAAACTAACAACGCGAGTAGTACTTCGTCCATGGGTATATCCGAATTTAAATGAAGCAGAACAAATGGAGTATTTCAAAAAAATTAAGCGTGATGATATATCATCTCGAATGCTTATTAATCAAGTGAAAATGTATAGTGATGGAATTAGCATTAACAGCACAGCTAAAATACTAGAAAAATATAAATTTGAGTGGTTTAAGGGAACACCGTATGGTTTGAACTATATTCCGGAAGAAAAAATGAAATGGTGGTTGACGGAGCTTAATAAAATTGGTTACGGTGCACTCATTCACACAATTGGGGATGGTGGAGTAAGAGAGAGTTTAAATGCGATTGAAGCAGCGAAAAAAGAAGGAGCGAATCAGCCTTATACGCTTACGCACGTAGAAATGGTAGAAGATAGTGATATAAAACGCTTTGCTAAATTAGGTGTTAGCGCTGATTTCCAAGTAGGTCATGATTTTGCAGAAGATCCTAAACAAAGCTGGGCAAGTACATATTTTTCAGATCAACAGATGAAACGAATTATGCCGTTAGGGCGAATTTGGAAAACAGGTGCAAATGTATCGCTTAGTAGCGATTGGGATGTAAACGAACTGAATCCACTTGTGACGATTTCAAATGCATTAAGTATTGATGAAAAGGGTTTATCTGATGTATATGCAGCTATTGATGCTTATACAATTAAGCCAGCAAAAGCATTAGGCCTTGATAATATCACTGGTTCGATTGAAGTAGGGAAATCGGCTGATATGGTATTACTAGATGAAGATATTACTAAAATGAGTGCTGATAAGATTCCGAATGCGAAAGTTTTGGTGACGGTTTTACAAGGAGAACTAGTGTATCACAAGGAGAACTAGTGTATCACAAGGAGAAATAAAGAGTTGTTTTATGAAGGTGCTTCAAGAAAATGAAAATATTTCTGTTGACCTTAACACGATGTCAAAGTTTAGACTGAACTTACATTCGAAGAAGGGGTGAACAGGTATGACAAAAAGTTTATTTTATATGCCTGCTGAGTGGGAGAAACATGAGGGGACATGGCTCCAATGGCCTCATAATAAAACGCATAGAGGTGAAGGTTACAGAGCTAAGCTAGATGATATTTGGGTAGCGATGGCAAAGGAACTTCATTACGGAGAAACTGTGCATATTGTTGTATATGATGAGAAAGAAAAAGTACATGTCCAATCGAAGTTAATAGAAGCGAAAGTGGATATGGATAAAATTGATTTTTTAATTGAAAAAACGGATGATGTTTGGATAAGAGATAATGGGCCGATCTTTGTGAAAGATAAAGAGGGAAATCTCCGCCTAACACACTGGGTATTTAATGGTTGGGGGGATAAATATCCGTATGAAAACGATGCTATTATACCAACGAAAATAAGTGAAAGGTATAGTATTCCAAAAGTTGAATCTAGTGTCTGTATAGAGGGCGGGGGAATTGAGGTGAACGGAAACGGGACCTTAATGGCAGCGAAAACTTCTATTATAAATGAGAATCGAAATCCTACACGAAGTCAGAAAGAGATTGAAATAGAGTTGACCAAATATTTAGGAGTAACGAATTTTATATGGATAACCGGTATTCGCGGTGAGGATAATTATGATGAAGATACAGATTATCATATTGATGGGGCAGCACGTTTTGTAAATGAAAATACGATTCTTTATGAATATGATCCTTTCGGGGAAGGCGAGTCATATCTTTTGGAGGCGTACGAAAAGCATTATCAAGAATTGCGACAGGCAAGAAATATAGATGGAAAGCCATTTCAGCTCATACCAGTACCGGTGACAAGAAAAGTGGTAAAAGAAGCAGACTGTAAGGGCTCATATTTAAATTTTTATATTGGAAATGAAGTTGTATTAGTTCCTATATATGGCGATGAGCATGACAAGTTAGGGCTTCAAATCATTGAAGGGCAGTTTCCGGGAAGAAGAATTGTCGGCATTTATGTAAATGAACTGTTTGCATATGGTGGCATGATTCACTGTGTGACGCAGCAACATTTAGCATAAAGTGATGCAAATGAAAAAAGCATGCAGAGTATATACTCTGCATGCTTTTTATAATGCTGAAAACTCTTCAACAAGTGAGCTAAACCGATTTAGTGCACTTTCAATCGGTTCTGGTGTAGTTAAATCAACACCAGCTTTTTTCAGTAAGTTTAATGGATAGTCAGAACTTCCACCTTTAAGGAACTCAATATAATGTTTTTGAGCATTTGGATCACCGCTTAATAATTTGTCGGCAATTTGGATTGCAGAAGCGAATCCAGTTGCGTATTTGTACACGTAAAACGGACGGTAGAAATGAGGTATTCTAGCCCAGCCGTATTTTACTTCTTCGTCAAATACGAGGAAGTCACCATTATACTCTCTGAACAAGTTTTCATAAACTTCGCTAAAGACTTGGGCATTTAATGGTTTGCCTTGCTGTGCCATTTCATGTGTGATTTTTTCAAACTCAGCGAACATGATTTGTGTAAAGAAAGTGCCTTTAAATTTCTCGATGAAATGGTTTACTAAATGGTTGCGTACATCAGCATCTTTTGCTTCTTTTAATAAATGATGAATTAATAGCACTTCATTTACTGTAGAAGCAACTTCTGCGACAAAAATAGTATAGTGTGCAGAAATTCTTGGTTGGTATCCGTGTGAGTAATGTGTATGCATGCCGTGTCCACATTCATGAGTAAGAGTGAAAAGGCTATTTAAATCATCGTGATGATTTAAAAGAATGAAAGGATGAACACCGTATACACCAAAGTTATAAGCGCCGGAACGTTTTCCAGGTGTTTCTCTTACGTCGATATAGCGTTTATCTTTAAAGCTTTTTAATGTTTCAATATATTCTTCACCTAATGGAGCTAGTGATTCGATCATCATGTCAAATGCTTTGTCATATGGAATGTCTTGTTTTACACCCGCTACTAAATCAACGCCCAAGTCGTATTGACGTAGTTCATCTACATTTAATTTTTCTTTTCGAAGTTCATTATAGGTATGTAGTGATTGAATATTTTTTTTCGTCGTCTCAATTAAATTTTCATATACTTCTTTCGGAACCATGTCGCCAAATAATGACTTTTCTAAAGCTGATGGATATTTTCTTAGCTTTGAAACAGTAACATTATTTTTAATAGCAGCAGATAAAGTAGAAGCGATAGAATTCTTTAATTGAACGTATGGCTTGTAATAAGCTTTATAGGCTTCTTTACGTTTCTCGCGATTCTCATCTTCTATTAACTTTGCATACATTCCGCGCGTTAAAGTAACTTTTTCTCCATCATCAGTAGTCACTTCACCAAATAGTATATCCGCATTATTTAACATGCCATATGTATGCTGCGGAGAGGAAAGTGCTTCACCCATTTGTGATAAAATCTCTTCTTGGTCTTTATTCAATACGTGTTTTTTATAACGGTATAATTCAAATAAATCTTCTTTATAATATTGTAAGCCTTCTGCTTCTTCTATGTAAGAATGTAATGTGTTTTCATCTACGCTAAGTAAGAATGGGGAAAAGAAAGATTTAGCCGCACTTACTTTCACGTGTAATTGTGATACTTTATCGACAAGAGATTGGGCGTCAGTATCGCGCGTATCAAGGTCAGATTGTAATCGCGCATAAGCGAACATTAAAGATATTATGCTAGAAATTTCTTCACTCTTTGTTAAATAAGCTAATAAGCTATTGCCGTCGTGAATAGTGCCATTAAACTCATGTAAGTCTGTCGTTAATACTTCAATTTTATGAAAATCGCTTTCCCAATCTTCAATGCTATGGTATATATCCGTTAAATCCCATTTCTCCTTATCAGCTACTTGTAGTCGATCTTTAAGTTCTGTCATAATCATTTCCTTTCTAAATATGTAGTTATATTCCTATATAACTATGAAATACAACAAATTGCAAAAAATCCCTGCTGAAAATTGAAAAGCCTTGCTAAAAATAGCAAGGCTTAAAAAATTATAATGTAATGCCGAATTTTGAATGTAAAAGCTTTTTATATTGCACATCTGTAACGTTTTCTTTCGTTTTTTTACCGTTTTTCGTTATTGTCAGACTATCCTTTGTTAAAGATGCATGCCCATCTTCAGTTAATTTTACAATAAGAGGTACTTTGTTGAATGGTGAGCCCTCATGTTCAACGATAATTTTTTGTGCTGCATTTGCTTTTTCTTCAGCCACTTCTTCTATATAAAATGCATAGCCTAACGTCCAATCATCAGCAGAAGATTGATCCAAAAACTCATTGTTTTTACGCATCTCTAACATATAGTTTCCCTTTTTGGTCATTTCTTTACGAATACGATGATCTCCTGTAACGGAGTGAATGACTTCACCTGAGAAAGGGACAGGTGCAAGAGGTAAGTATGATCCGAATCCAACCTCAATTAAATAAAATTCATTATGATGTGTTAAAACGGTTGCGATATGGCCAGAATCAACAGCCCATATAGAATTTGCAGCATTGTACACTGTTCCTGAAACGAGATGAACATCAAATCCAGCGTCTTTAAGGAAGTAATACATAGTAGGATTGAGTTCATAACAAAGACCACCACGGCTGTTTACTAAAATTTTCTCTTTCAAATTTTCTTTTGATATTTCTTTAAAATTCTTTTCGAGAATATTTAAGTTTTCAAAAGGAACAGTTTGTGCCATTGCGTACATAATGTTAGATAAATCTTCAAATGAAACTTTGTGTTTTTCTTCTATATGTAATCTTGAAAAAAATTGTTTTTGAAAGTCGGTCATAGAAATCCCTCCGTTATGCTTTTATAGGTAAATTGTAAACAATCTTGAATAGGATGTGAAATTAAAACTACGTTGAATATTTGAAGTGAGACTAAAAATAATGTGGGAGAGTGAGAGATTGCTACTTTACTAATTCTAGAACGAATATTATAATAATTCCGATAAACTATGCAAACGTTTTCTTAGAAGGGGATGTTGTAAATATGTTAAAAAAAATAACAGTAGTCGGCTTGTCGGTTGTTTTGTTTTTACCTAGTATACATGGGGGAAGTAAAGTGTATGCAGATACGGTTAACAATGGAACGTTAATGCAGTATTTTGAGTGGTATGCTCCGAATGATGGGAATCATTGGAATCGCTTGCATTCAGATGCTGAAAATTTAGCGCAAAAAGGAATTACATCTGTTTGGATACCACCTGCATATAAAGGAACTACGCAAAATGACGTAGGATATGGAGCATATGATTTATATGATTTAGGTGAATTCAATCAAAAGGGAACAGTGCGGACGAAATATGGGACGAAAGAACAATTGAAATCTGCAATTGACGCTTTACATAAGAAAAACATCGATGTATACGGTGATGTAGTTATGAATCATAAAGGTGGGGCTGATTATACGGAAACTGTCACAGCAGTTGAGGTAGATCCAAGCAATCGAAATGTTGAAGTATCAGGTGATTATGAAATTAGTGCGTGGACGGGATTTAACTTTCCGGGGCGCGGAGATTCTTATTCTAATTTCAAATGGAAATGGTATCATTTTGACGGAACGGATTGGGATGAAGGAAGGGAATTAAACCGAATTTATAAATTTAGGGGCATAGGTAAAGCGTGGGACTGGGAAGTGTCTAGCGAGAATGGAAATTATGATTATTTGATGTATGCGGATCTTGATTTTGATCATCCAGATGTTGCGAATGAAATGAAAAAATGGGGAACGTGGTATGCGAAGGAATTAAATTTAGATGGATTTCGTTTAGATGCTGTTAAACATATTGATCATGAATATTTACGCGATTGGGTAAATCATGTCAGACAGCAAACGGGGAAAGAAATGTTTACAGTAGCTGAATATTGGCAAAATGATATCCAGACTTTAAATAATTATTTAGCGAAGGTCAATTATAATCAATCTGTGTTCGATGCACCACTTCATTATAATTTTCATTATGCTTCAAAAGGAAATGGGAATTATGATATGAGGAATATTTTAAAAGGAACAGTAGTTGCGAATCATCCTACACTTGCAGTTACGCTAGTTGAAAATCATGATTCACAGCCTGGTCAGTCATTGGAATCTGTAGTGAGCCCTTGGTTCAAACCGTTGGCATATGCATTTATTTTAACGCGTGCAGAGGGATATCCTTCTGTTTTCTATGGTGATTACTATGGTACAAAAGGAAATAGTAACTATGAAATTCCAGCGTTAAAGGACAAAATTGATCCGATTTTAACGGCACGAAAAAACTTTGCATATGGTACGCAGCGTGATTATTTGGATCATCCAGATGTGATTGGCTGGACAAGAGAAGGTGATAGTGTACATGCTAATTCTGGTTTAGCAACATTAATCTCTGATGGACCAGGAGGGGCAAAGTGGATGGATGTTGGAAAGAATAACGCAGGGGAAGTATGGTACGATATGACGGGTAATCAAACAAATACTGTAACAATTAATAAGGACGGATGGGGGCAGTTCCACGTAAGTGGAGGATCAGTTTCCATATATGTTCAGCAGTGAATTGGTGATAGAAAAGAAGAGGAAGACTGAAATATAAGTCTTCCTCTTCTTTTTATATTGTTATCATACCTAAATCTTTATTTTAATAAATGAATTAATCGACTTTTAAAACAACAAGAGATGCATTGGAATAAATAATGTCACCCGTGGCTTCTCTTATTCGTACCCGAAGAACATCTCCTTGGTTTAAAGGTAATAGATCAGTTCTGGCGGATGTAGCTCTTACCCCAGAACCACCACCAACTCGTGTTTCAATTGCGAATTGAATAGAATCGTTTATTGTAAGATTTAATATACTAGACGAAATAGCTTGTATCGCAAATACGATTGAAAAGGATATAGAGTATACACCAGTGGTATTAATTGTAATGGAGTTGTCTACTGGGTTTAGAGTAGTTCCACTAACAGGTCCTGGAACGGTAAAATTAACATTTGTATTAACTACTGCTGAAAAACCGATACCTATGTTAGAAGTTATTGTTCCAAATACGGGAAGGATTCCTAAACCGGTTGCTCCAGTGGGACCAGTTATTCCAATGCCGGTAGGTCCTGTACCCCCAGTGGGACCAGTTATTCCAATGCCGGTAGGCCCTGTACCCCCAGTGGGACCAGTTATTCCAATGCCAGTAGGCCCTGTAATCCCAGTGGGACCAGTTATTCCAATGCCGGTAGGCCCTGTACCCCCAGTGGGACCAGTTATTCCAATGCCAGTAAAACCTGTCGCACCGGTAGGTCCTGTCATTCCAGTAGGTCCGGATGGGAATGTAAATGGTGGAATTGGTGGTAGTGTGGGGCCAATTAAATTTGGTTCAAGGGCAGGCCCATGTAAAATAATATATTGTTCGCTCATATAGTAACCTCCTATGATTGCTTGTCATAATTATTAAATGTATTAGGGAAAGTAAATGACATTCGCAATAGCGGAGGCGCTTATTTAATTTTTTTGCAGCGAAATTAAAGTTATTACTTTAAAGTTCGATACAATAAAAAACTGTATTGTGATTGCTATAGAACTAAATATTAGTATGTTTTTAACGTGATTTTCATATATATTATATTTGCTTTACACTATAAGTGTAAAGTGATAATAAATGAGTGTTTTTACACTTGTGGTTATGAGAAGAAGTTCTTTATATAAATCGTAATTTAAAATCCATAAGGACATTTCTGTATAGGCAGTAGTAGCAAAAGGAGAGGCAATATGAAAAAAACAATAATGAAATATAGCATAATGTTTAGTTTATTACTATTAACGTCATGTGATATATCGGATAAAGAAATTGAACAAAAAGCACAAAGTTATACAAAATCGGAGCATGGTATTTCTGTAAAACTAGATCGAATTGAAATAGCCGACCAAGGTAAGGATTTTTTAGGTCCAAACACACGAACAGCTTATGTACAGCAAGTAGATGAACCGCATTTACAATTTCAAATATCCTTCGATGGACGAAGTTCTCTGAAGGTAAATAATGATAACTATAAAATAAAAAAAGGAGCAAATGATTTACGAGAAAGATTCAATACATATTATGAAGAAAAAGGGACTAATACTCTACTTACTTTCGAGAAAATGCAGACGGGGGATATTGTTTTCAATAAGGATGCAGAGAAAAGAATAGTGAAGAAACATCCGAAGCATTATGTTACGGCAGTTTTCAAAAGTAATATCTTTTTGGACGTAAACAACCGTGCACATATGGAAACGTTAGCGGAGCTTGCGAGAAGTATTCAGGAATTTAATAAGATAATTGAAAATAGTAAGAGTAGTGTGGATGATATAACGATTCAGTTGCCAAATGATAATAAGGATGTATTACAACATATTCCGGTAGATTATATAGTAACGGCTGAAGAGGCGAAAAAGACACTTGAGAAAAATGTTGATTATATGAAAGCTTTACAGTCTGCAAGGAAATAGTCTGACACCTTTACTTCTCACAAAACATATAGTATGATGATTTCAGTAAATTAGATTTCAATGACTATAATATAAATTAATGAGAGGTGCTTTTTGTGAGTGCGGTAGGTACTAAATAGGAAAAATTTAATGAAATAAATCGGATAAGACCAGGGGATTTTTATGTATATCATACCCCTAATTTTGTCATGGATTTATTTCGATACCTATGAAGATACCTACAATACTTTATAAAGCGTGTAATAAGAGGATTGTCATTTGTTTTTTATGGCTTATTTCCTCATAGGTTATTACACATGCCTTGTAAATGTAAAAGCTGCGGTATCCCCGCAGCTTTTTTGTGTATATTTTTAATGTATAAAAATGGTAATTGAATAATGTAGAACTCATTGGAATCTAATGAGTAGGTATCTTCATTTATGATAAAAATCAATCATAGTGAGGAGAAACAAAATGAATACGATGACTTTTGAAAAGTTACAATATAACGAATTAAAGGAAATAGTGAAATCATATTGTGTAAGTGGATTAGGAAAAGAAATATTAAATAAATTAGAGCCGAGTACGAATATAAAAGTAGTGAGAAATCGTTTAAATGAAACGACAGAAGCACGAGCTATAGTAGATGCAGAAGGGCATGTTCCTTTCTTCGGCATTTCAAATATTGCTAGTACAATTCAAAAATTAGAAAAAGGGATGATTTTAGATCCTGAAGAGTTAGTAAGTGTTTCAGACTTTTTACGTGGCTGTAGAAAGATTAAAAAGTTTATGTTAGATAAAGAATTTTTTGCGCCAGTATTAGCTTCTTATGCGAATTCAATGACTGAATATAAAAGTATTGAAGAGGAAATCAACTTTTCCATTAAAGGTAATAGTATTGATGCAGTTGCGAGTAAAGAGTTAAAACGAATTCGAAATAACATTGATTCTGTAGACGGAAAAATAAAAGAGCGCTTAACGAAGTTTTTAAATAGTAGTGCAAATAAGAAGTATATTCAAGAGTTCTTTATTAGTAAGAAGGATGATAGGTATACAATTCCAATTAAATCTTCTTATAAAAATCAAGTTGCGGGAAGTATAGTTGAAGCGTCCGCTAAAGGCTCTACTGTATTTATAGAACCACACACGGTTACAAAGTTAAATGCGGAACTCGCTAGTTTGAAAGCAGAAGAAGCGATGGAAGAGTATCAAATTTTAGCGACTTTATCAGGGATTGTAGTAGAAAATATTTATCATATAAAAATTAATATGGAATTAATTAGTCAGTATGATATGGTATTTGCAAAAGCGAAGTTTAGTAAATCGATTGATGGAATAGAGCCAAAGTTAAATGATCATGGCTACATTCATTTAGTAAATTGTAAGCATCCGCTTTTAAGCGGAAAAGTAGTACCGTTACACTTTGAAATCGGTCAAAACTATCGTAGTTTAATTATTACAGGACCAAATGCAGGCGGGAAAACAATTGTATTAAAAACAATCGGATTGTTAACTTTAGCGACAATGTCAGGCTTGCATATTGCTGGAGATAAAGAAACAGAAATTGCTATTTTCGAAAATGTATTTGTAGATATTGGTGATAATCAAAGTATCGAAAATGCACTCAGTACATTTTCATCTCATATGAAAAACCTTTCTGAGATTATGAGGATGTCAAATAATAATACGTTGCTATTATTTGATGAAATAGGAAGTGGGACTGAACCGAATGAAGGGGCAGCACTTGCAATTTCTATTTTAGAGGAGTTCTACCTTGCGGGATGTATTACAGTTGCAAGTACGCATTACGGTGAAATTAAACGCTTTTCAGAAATGCATGGTGATTTTATGAACGCAGCAATGCAATTCAATAGTGAAACACTAGAGCCACTTTATAAATTAGTAATCGGTAAATCAGGTGAAAGTAATGCGCTTTGGATTGCGAATAAAATGAACGTAAGAGAGCGTGTACTGCAAAGAGCGAAAGAGTATATGGGAAATAAAGAGTACGCTCTAGAAAAAGTGAATGAAAGCAAAATTAGAAAACCGAAATTTGTGCAAGAAAAAAGAGAAAATCATTACGAGTACAAAATCGGCGATCGTGTAAATGTATTAGATTATGATGATTTTGGTATTATCTATAAGGAAATAGATAATTTCTATAACGTCGTTGTATATTATAACGGTGAATTTGTTGAAGTGAATGTAAAACGTATTACTTTAGAGGTAGCGGCGAAGGAATTATACCCAGAGGGATATGATTTAAATACACTATTTGTCGATTATAAAGAAAGAAAAATGCAACATGATATTGAGCGCGGATCGAAAAAAGCGCTTCGTAAAATCCAAAAAGAAATAAGGAAGAATAGAGGATAATATAGAATGGTAACGATTAGACAAGAACAAAAAAATGATTACAGAAAAACAGAAGAAGTTGTACAACAAGCATTTTTAAATGAAGAATTTAGTGATAAAAAGGAACATGAACTTGTAAAACGTATTAGAGAATGTGACGCATTTATTCCAGAGTTATCAATTGTTGCAGTAGCTGAAGAAATAGTCGGTCACATTATGTTATCGGAAATTACGATAGAACAGGATGGGATTTCTGAAGAATCATTAGCACTTGCACCAGTTTCAGTTGCTAGGGGCCATCAGAAAAAAGGAATTGGTGGAAAACTTATTGGAGCTGCGTTAGAAAAAGCGAAAGAACTTGGATACGGGTCAGTTGTAGTATTAGGACATCCAGAGTACTATCCGAAATTTGGCTTTAAGAAAGCAAGTAAGTGGAATATAAAAGCACCATTTGAAGTGCCTGAAGAGGTGTTTATGGTGATGGAATTAAGGGAGAATGCTCTTGAAGGTGTAGAAGGAGTTGTTCAGTATTCGAGTGCATTTGCTGAGTAGGAATATCAGTTAAGAAATGTAATCATAAAAGATGCTATCTTTTTGTAGAGATATACAGAAAGATAGCTTTTTTTATTAAGCAAATTCACTTACGTATATTTTGCTCAATGAATAATTAAGATGGTAAAATTGATATAGAAATGTAAAAGGAGAGAAAAGGATGAAGAATAGAGAAACAGATAGCAATGAGAATGTAGTTACGTTATATGTTACAAGACACGGAAAAACAATATTAAATACGAATCATCGCGCGCAAGGCTGGGCAGACTCCCCGTTAGTAGAAAAAGGTGTTGAAGTTGCCTCTAATTTAGGAACAGGATTAAAAGATGTTCATTTTACGAATGCGTATAGTAGTGATAGCGGCCGAGCGATTGAAACTGCTAATTTAGTATTAAAATATAGTGAGCAATCAAAGTTAAAACTTGAGAAAAGAAAAAAATTACGAGAATTAAATTTTGGTATTTTTGAAGGTGAAAAACTTGAAAATATGTGGGATGTGGTTGGAAAAGCTGCAGGCGTTGCATCACCAGAAGAACTTATGAAGTTTTCTATTCAAGAAGTGATTAATCTGATTAGAGCAGCAGACCCTACGAAACAGGCGGAAGATTGGGAATTATTTTCTACTCGTATAAAAGCAGAGATTGATAAAGTTAGTGAAGAAGCTGCTGCAAATGGAGGTGGCAACGTTTTAGTTGTCGTTCATGGGCTTTTGATTACTGCATTAATTGAAATGCTAGACAGTAGTAAAACAAAACTTGGAGTGGAAAATGCAAGTGTGACAAAGATTGTATATCAAGATGGAACATATACAGTCGAGTCTGTTGGGGATATGAGTTACGTTGCAAAAGGGAAAGAAAGTGTGGAGATATAAAAATAAGAAAAGGAAGATAGAGAAATCTAGCTTCCTTTTCATTTTGTGAATTACGGGATTAATAAAATCTTCCCTGTACTTTTTCTGCTCTCTAATAAATTATGTGCAAGAGCACCATCTTGTAAGGCGAATGTAGTAGGATTCGCAATGTTTAATTTTCCAGTAGTAATCCAATCAAATAATTGAGTAGAGCGCTGCTTACGTTCTTCAAAAGTAGTAAGCACATTCCAAAGGTCTCCGCCAGTTAAAGTTTTTGAAGTATCCATCAGCATACGCGGATCAACGGGCGCAGGATTACCGCCGGCCATTCCGTAAAATACGATAGTGCCACCAGTTTTAGTAGCGCTAAAACTTTCCTCTAATGTAGAACCTACTGATTCATATACAACATTTACTCCATTACTGTTTGTTATTTCAAGTACTTTCGCCGGCCATGCTTCCGTATATAAAAATACGTGGTCAGCACCAGCTAATGTAGCTATTTGTGCTTTTTCTTTTGATGACGTGAGGCCGATTACTGTTCCGCCTAGTAGTTTAATTATTTGGATAAGAAGTTGCCCAACACCACCAGCTGCGGCATGTACTAAAGCTATATCACCTTGTTTTATTTCATAGCTATCTTTCGTTAAATAATGTGCTGTTAATCCTTGTAATAAGACAGAAGCGGCTGTTTCAAAAGAAATAGAATCTGGAAATATAATTGCTTTCTCAGATGGAACGGCAACTAGTTCTGCATTAGCAAATGGTACATCAGCAAATGCAATACGATCTCCAGGATTAATATTCGTAACGTCAGCTCCTACTTTTTCAACAATGCCAGCCCCTTCATAACCTAATATATACGGCGGGTTGCCAGCGAGATGATAATCACCGCGGCGTCTATAAATGTCGGCGAAATTTAAACCGATTGCTTTCGTACGGACAAGAACTTCATTTGGATTTATGATTGGATCATTTAGTTCTTTATATTGTAGTACATCCGGATTTCCGAACTGTTCGAAACAAAGTGCTTTCATATGGAATACCTCCATTTATATTGTTTGTCGATGCTCTTTATCATACAATACAAATATCGATAGACAAAGAGGATTATTTCGATGAAATCAATCGAAAATTACGATTGAAAAGAGGGATGAGAAATGGAGATAAAACAATTAGTTACATTTAAAATAGCCGCGGACACTTTGAATTTTACACAAACTGCGAAGAAATTAAACTTTGCTCAATCGAGCGTAACAGCGCAAATTAAAACGTTAGAAGCTGAGCTAGGTACGCCGTTATTTGAAAGATTAGGAAAACGCCTTTTCTTAACTGAAGCAGGTAGGAAGTTTCAACTATATGCCGACAAGATGATTGTACTTAGTAATGAAGCGAAAATGGCTGTGAAAGATGATGAAGAAATAGCTGGTACGTTAACGATTGGTGCACAAGAAAGTCAGTGTACATATAGGCTTCCATCTATATTAAAGAGGTTTAAAGCACAATTCCCTCAAATAAAACTTATATTTAAACCAGCGCATTCCAATAAAGATGCGAAGGAACAATTGATGGAGGGAAAAGTCGATCTTGCCTTTATTTTGGACGAATGTAAAACAGAAGATGCTTTACATGTGGAGCCGCTTATGAAAGAAGAATTAAAAATAGTAGCTGCTTCAGGGCATCATTTACTCGAGAAAGCTTCCATTTCTACAAAAGATTTAGAAAGTGAGACGCTGTTGCTAACAGAGCTAGGGTGCTCGTACCGGACTTTATTTGAAGAGCTACTTCGTACAGAAGATGTGTATCCAGCAAATAAAATTGAGTTCGTTAGTGTAGAGGCAATTAAACAATGTGTTATTGCAGATTTAGGAATAGCTGTTTTACCAGCGATAGTAGTAGAAAAAGATATACGGGAAGGGACGATAAAAGAGTTACATGTAGAAAGTGCAATCTCACCAATTTACACACAAATTGCTTGGCATAAAGATAAATGGATGACAGTGCCACTGCAGCAATTTATTGATGTAACGAGGGAGTTTCTTACAACGGATTAAGTGGAGAAATATTTATTTTATATAGTAGTAAAAATGGCAATTTTGTATAAAGAACCGATGCTTGCATGAAACGAGTATCGGTTCTTTTATGTTTTAAATAAAGGATGCTATAAAATGTGTATTTCTCAACTTTTTTTCTTAGATGGATACGTAAATTTCTTCGTATATTCCAATAATCATAAGGAAATTTACAACGTTTATTGGTTTCTGTAAGATGCCTCTAGGAAGTATGAAAGGAGGGGCGTACATAGGGGATAGATTGTCTTTATTATACGTACTTATTTTGAGGGGGAGATTTAAAATGTTTAAAAAGCTAATGAAAGTATGTGCGTTAAGTGTAGTGAGTGTCGGGGTATTATTTAGTTTTCAAGAAAGTACATTTGCAGCTACTGATTTAAGTAGTTATTATGACGGGAAAAATCCAGCAACAACAAAGGTATACGGGGGAAGTACAACGTGTGATGCTGATGGATTTAATGCAAAGTCTACAGCCGTGTACGAAGGTAGTAAAAAAGTAGGAACAGTGTATTTACGTTACAGTAATAAATGTCATGCAGCATGGTCTAAGCTTGTTTTAGATCAACCAGCACCAGCTGTTTCTGGAGGAGTGTATGCGTACGCTGTTGTGAATAAATACAAAAATGGTGTATTCCAAAAATCAGTCACTTCTAATCAGGGAAACGGCACAATAAAAACAGGTCAAACGAGCACTTATACAGGAATGGTATTTGATTTAACTGCTGATTTCGGATACACAGCAGATGCTGAAGCGGTTACGTTTAATAACGGTTATGGAAAAACAGGACGCTATTAAAAAGGAGTGGAATACTTTGAAACTTTTAAAAAAGCTAAGCGCATGTTTTTGTCTATCATTGCTCGCTTTAACTAGTGTGTTTAGTACGACGAATAGCGATAAAGCATATGCAGAAGATCATTCGTATGATGGGAAAAGTCCTTACTATAATAGCTGTGATCAATCCGCTGTAACGAAAGAAAAGAAATGGATTGATTCCAATTCTTATGTAGAATTAAAGTTTAGCACGACGTGTAAGACAGCATGGGCGAAAGTTACAGTAACTCGTGCAGCAGTATATAATAACGAAGCTGATGCAAGAATCGTAAGAAAAACAGATGGAAAGGCATATACTTGCGGGAGTGCTGGAGGAAATGGTGTTGTGAATAAAGGGCAAACATCATGCTATACGCCAATGGTATATGATTTAGATCCAAGAAAGGCACAAGCGCAAGGGAAACATGCTATTCCGAATAGTGATGCATATAATTATGCGGAGACAATTTGGTATTAATATAATACATGAGTTAAGAGTTGTTATTTGATATAAAAATGGAAGAGCCTTACTGCATTTTAGTGTGGTAAGGTTCTTTCAAGTTGTTAATAGTTTAAGAACAGTTCTTTACAATGACATATCTTTATAATCACTTTTAAGTATCGCCATAATAATTTCATCCGAGTACGTATCGTTATAAAATAAAGATTGACGTAAGGTGCCTTCTTTTACAAAACCAACCTTTTCATAAGCTTTAATTCCGCGTAAATTATGGCTAAACACTTCTAACTGTAAACGATTTAATGATAGTTGTTCAAAAACAAAACTTAAAACTATTTTAATAGCTTCAGTTCCATAGCCTTTTCCTGTTAATGACATAGAAAGCATCGATATTCGGAAGCCTGCTCTTTTGTTACCCTCATCGATATCTAAAATCGACAACTCTCCAATCATTTCGTCATTGCTTTGTAAACAAATAGCGAAATCGTAGCGACTCGAATCATTATTTATATGAGCTATATGTGTCTTTATTTGTTCCAATGAAAAAGTAGGTTTGGTTCCAGTCATATAACGTATCTCTGTATCCATCGTACTTTCTAATATAATTGGGGCATCTAGTTCGCAAAGAGGTCTTAAATAAATTCTTTCACTCTCTAATCTCATTATAAATTTCTCCTTAAGTTTGGTGATAGAGTATATAAATATTTTTGCTCTACATGGAAGAAGAGTTTTATTTTGTGTATTGTTTGAAAAGTATGTGTCTTACTTTGATGTTACATGAATTTTATAATGATATGGTATACCTAAAACAAATAATAAAAGTTTTATACATAACAAAATGCATCAACAAGTTTTTTAATAGTCGAATTAACTAAGATCTGTATCAGGAGGAGTATATCCAAGGTGACGAGTCATTGATACAATTTGTCCTTTATGGTGAAACTCATGAGTCTCTGTATGAGTTAAAAGCCATAGCGGAGTTGTGCTCCAAGGCTCTTTTTGCCATTTCACTTCATTTGCTATATTTTCGAGCCATCGGTCATTGTATTCATCTAAAAAACGTATTACAACCTCATCTACTAACTTAAATCTATCACGGACTTTCTCGATATCTGCATGCTCAATTTCATAATCACTAGCAAATGAAAAATCTGCCCGTTTTTGCTTGAATGCGAATGATCCAAGCCAGTATCGGTAGCAATCGGCTACATGAATATGCGTCTTTATAATGCTACCGCTTCCGAAATTTGGAACAGTGCTATGTAATTTTTCTAGTGGGATTTCTCCCAAAAATGTAAATAGAGTTTCTCTTGTAGAACTAATAAGATTATATTGTTGTTTTAAAATATGTAACATGTAATTGACACTCCTCTATTATTTACTAAACTAACTGTGTAGTAAGTAATTCTATATTTATTAGGGGTGAACCTTTTAAATATTATTACTAAGCATATTAGATGTTTTTCTTAATCGTTTCTGATAGATTAAACAAGGTGAAACTTTAATAAGTTGAACATTCTTAGTTCATAATAAATGGTACATGAAGAAGGGGAACGATCAAATGAATAGACTAGTTGGCTTAAAACAATTTGAAATAACGCGTGGGGAATTGCTTAAATTTATGGAGACGCTAGACGATAAAACTGTGGATACGCAGCCACGAGGTTTTAATAATACAATTCGCTGGCATATCGGTCATGTGTTAACGGCAGCAGAAGTTTTCATGTTTGGAAAAGAATTCAAACAATTACCAACTGAATATCCAGGTATGTTTGGGTATGGATCAAGACCGTCTAAATGGAAAACAGAAGGACCATCGTTAGAAGTGTTAACGACTCAATTAAAAGAACAAGCAAAACGTATTAACGAAATTCCAGCAGAAGCATTTGAAAATAAACTGCCAGAGCCATTCCTAGGATTGGAAACAGTAGGGGAGCTTTACGGTATGATGCTTTATCATGAAGCTGATCATATTGGACAAATGAAGGCGATGGAACGTATTATTAAGGCTCTTTAGTTGTAATTGCATATAAAAAACGAAATTATATTGTGAAATATTATAATGACAAAAAGGATAGATAATTTATTATCTATCCTTTTTGTCGTTGAGCTTAAAGAATTATGAACGCTTGCCATCGTGATACTGATAAAGTAGGTATAGTTATTATATTTATTTTACATAATAGAAAAATATTGAAGGAAATACAGAATTAAGGTTGCAAAAGCCGTACGAAATATAAGTATAATAATAGAGAAGAACTAGAAATAGGGGTGAATACTATGATTACATTAGAACAAAAGTTGGAGCAATACACACATACGTATGGACAGTTAAAGGGAGAACTAAAATGGAAAACGAGTGATTCTCGAACAGGAATGATGATTGCTGCTATGTATGCAGGTAGTGATAAATTGTTTGATCTCGGACGTTTTTTAGAAATTAGTAGTTATATTAAGAATCAGGTAGGGATGTTTTCATACTTGAAGTCTTATCATCGCTTTGTGGTGGCCGCAACTTTAGATATTCACTTTACAGATTACAAGGAAGCTTTCCGGAAGTTTTTAGATTTATATGAACAATTGGTCGCTGGTGGTTTTAGCCGAAGTATATTTACTTATCTCGCAGCATCTGTGCTTTTAACAGAAGAAAATGAACAGCATGGCACGCACATTCAGCGTTCGATGCAAGTATATAAACGTATGAAAGAGGATCATCTTTTTCTTACAGGTACAAATGATTATCCACTCGCGGTTTTACTAGCAGGACAATCAGAGAATGTAGAAACACTTATGGACCGAGTAGAACGTCTGTATCAGAAACTAGCGAAAGCTGGTTTGCGTAAAGGGAATGATCTTCAGTTTTTAAGTCATATCCTCTCACTAAAGAAGGATGTTCGTGAAGAAATGTTAGTTGCAACATGTACAAACATATGGAATTTGTTAAAACAAGAAAAGGTAAAAGTGAAACAGATGCATTATCCAGCTATCGGGCTACTAGCGTTACTTGAAGATGGAGAAAAAGAGATTCATTCTATTAAAGCATTGATTGAAAAATTGCAGGGGGAGAAATTATTCCGTTGGCATACAGATGCGAATATTCTTATTGCTATTCAACTGTTCGTAAGTCAGAAAGGTGAGGAAAGTAAAACTACCAACACAGGTTTACAAACAATGATAGAAGTCCTCATACAGGCACAACAGGCAGCTATGATGGCAACGATTGCTGCTTCATCTGCAGCAACCTCTTCTGCTAGTAGTAGTTCATAATGTGCAACGAATGGCTTATGCTCTTGTAATTCATAACTCCTTTGATAAGGGCGGTTTAAAAAAGCCCATCACTCTCTAATGAGTGATGGGCTAACTGTTTTTACATAATCAGCATTATCTTTTCGATTCCTTCAAATATTTGAGTTGTGTAACAATCATAATGCTAATAACAACGAGTAAAAACCATGAGCTAATTTTGCTTAAGTGAACGAGATTCCACGCTTCCCGTTGATTTGGATATTGCCATGCTCCGAAAAATGTTGCGATGTTCTCTGCAATCCAAATAAAGAAACCGATAAGGAAAAAGGAGAGAACGAGTGGCATTTTATATGTAAAGCCTCGTAATGAAAATTCTACAAATGTCCGAAAGAAAACGATGAATAAAAGTACAGTTAATACCCATCTAAAGTCATATAGAAAATGATGTGTAAAAAAATTAAAGTAAATCATTGCTCCTAGAGGTATTGCAAAAATAGCTTTCGGCCAATGATGCATTTGCAAATGCAATCTTCTCCACGCTTGGCATATGTAACTTGCAACACTTGCATACATAAAGCCGCTGTAAAGTGGAACTCCAAAAACCTTTGAATATGCCTCTTCCGGATAACTCCATGAACCGAAATGTACTTTATATATTTCTAGTAAAAGGCCGATGAGGTGGAAGACGGTAATTACTTTTAATTCGTCTTTCGTCTCAAGTCCAGTTTTATACATAAACCACTGCATAAGAAGACATACGATGAGTATGAAATCATATCGGTATAATCCTGGGATAAAAACGATTTTTGAAAGGGCTAGTGTTAAAAAAATAACGACAGGGAATAAACAGGATAATGCTTGTTCATAAGTAAAATAGAGTAGTTGTTTTACATAAAACATGTTTTCACCTTCTAGGATTTCTTGTTTTGATTGAATAATCTGAAGAATAATTAAGTATACTATAGTTCTAAATGATAGAGAACTATAATTAGTTTGTTTGAAAAAACAAAAAAATGTAAAATGAAGTTAATTCAATGTAGAGGAGATGTGCCAATGTCAGCGCTTATTGTAAGTATCCCGTGTATAAAGCAGTTTATAGAATAAGGGGATAAATAGGCTAATAATTATCCCCGTTATTAAAAAAGGGGGAGTTTGAAATGACGATGAATCTTTTTCAAAATAAAACTGTTAAATTATCCGCTATTAGAGAATCAGATGCTGCAGTAATGGCTATGTGGCAAGAGGATAGTGAGTATTTAAGAAATGTCGATACAGATGTAGCGTTTCCGCAATCGTTACAAGAAATAGCAAGTGATGGGCTATTAAAGGGACGGAGATCGAATAGTGTATCTTTCATGTTGAGGACAGTTCAAGATGATCGTTTAATTGGTTTTGTTGCAATTCATGGCATAGAGTGGAATAACAGAACAGGTTTATTAGCTATTGGTATAGGAGATGCAAATGATAGAGGTAAGGGATATGGAAGAGAAGCAATCCATCTTATTTTAAAGTATGCATTTCATGAATTGAATTTGCACCGCATCGGTCTGGATGTGATTTCTTATAACAAAGCTGCTATTGAGTTGTATAAAAAGATGGGTTTTCAGATGGAAGGCTGTATGAGAGAAGCGGTTCAAAGAGATGGGAAGTGTTTTGATCGTATCATTATGGGGATATTGCGAGATGAGTGGATAGAGCTGCAAGATTAAAAATGCATTCTTATATGTGTAATATGCAGGAGATAAAACGATAATTGGCGAATTTTTACAATGTACTGATTGAACTTATAAGGAGTTATGCAAAATGAATTTAGAAAAAGCAAAACCAGTAAATGAAGAGGTCGCTGAATTAAAGGAACTAATTAAAGAATTGCACGGAAGTGTACATCAACTTCAAAGCGAAGTGCAGCAATTAAGGCATGAAAGACCGGTTGTTGAAGTGAGAAAAGGTGTTCAATTATCGCCAGCAATCGTCGGGCAAATTGGTGGTATGATTTTAGGTGGCTTAGCAATTATCGGTATATTTTGGTGAACGAAAAAAGGTATGCAATTTAGAGCTGCATACCTTTTTTATTGTCGTTATTTGTCGGTAAGTCGATATTTTCTGTCGAATCGTCGATATAATTTCACACACTACAACTTTTACATTAAATAACGTAAATAAATATAAGCGTGTGATAACAATAATGCAATAATAGTTAACGGTAACCCAATTTTTAAAAAGTCCATATATGAGAAAGCATGTCCTTCACGTTTTGCAATACCAGCAACGACTACGTTTGCTGATGCTCCGATTAACGTTCCGTTTCCTCCTAAGCAAGCTCCAAGTGATAATGCCCACCATAGTACTTCGATTTGCGGAGAATCGACAGATAGTCCGAGCCCTGTAGCTAAATCTTGAATAAGTGGGATCATCGTTGCGACAAATGGGATATTGTCAATTGTCGCAGATGCGATGCCTGATACCCATAAGATAAGTATAGCGGCAAAACCGATATCACCATTCGTTACGTCGAGTACTTCTTTTGCGAGTGAAGAAATAAGTCCGATATCAATTAACCCGCCAACGAGAACGAATAGTCCAGCGAAGAAGAAAATAGTTACCCATTCAACGTGGGCAAATACATCTTCAATATCATGTTCTTTCACACCGATTAACATAAGAAGTGTAGCGCCTGTCATCGCGATAACCGCAGCGTCTACATGAATAATCGAATGAAGTACAAAGCCTAAAATAGTTAGTCCTAAAATCGAAATGGATTTTAAAAGGAGGCTTTGATCTTTAATATAATCTTTTTCATTTAATGCCATTAATTTTTTGATTTGCTCAGGTGTTGTTTTTAGTTTGTTACGATACAGGAAGTAAATAATGCCAAGTGTCACGATAGAAATAATAATTACGATTGGAGCTAAGTTTAGTAAAAAGGCATTAAAATCTAAATGCTTATTTGCTGATCCAATCATAATGTTAGGTGGATCACCGATTAATGTTGCTGTTCCGCCTATATTTGAAAATAGTACTTCTGAAATTAAATAAGGAACAGGGTTTACTTTTAAAATACGTGTAATAGATAGTGTAACAGGTACGATTAATAATACGGTTGTTACGTTGTCCAAAAATGCTGAACCGACAGCAGTTAATAGGGATAGCAATAATAAAATGCGGATTGGTTTTCCGCCAGCTGCCTTCGCTGCTTTAATGGCCACAAATTCAAAGACGCCTGATTGACTCGTAATATGTACGAGAATCATCATCCCAATTAAAAGGGTGATCGTTTCCCATTGAATATGTGATGTGAAAGCGGTATGTAAATCTACAATTCCAAAAATAATCATAATAGCAGCACCGAATAGTGCAATTACAGCACGATTCAATTTCTCAGAAATAATAAATCCGTACGTGACTAAAAATACGGCAATTGCAAAATAATATTGCCAATTTGCTACTTCATGTGCTGATTGTTCCAATCATGTCACCTTCTTTAAAGTATGTATTCAATTGTAAACATGCATCCTTCTGCATAATTTATATTGTAGCAAATTCAAAAAAGAAAGAAAACTATTTAACAAAGTGAAGGAAAAAATGTGTTTTTTACATATGATATAAAAAAATAAAGAAACACAGTGCAAATTATTAGGAAAAGTAAGAGTTGTCCTCTAATATAGAGATAGCAATTTACATTATTTTTGCGTAAAATGGTTTAAAGAGGTGAATTCCGATGGAAATAGTAAAAGATAGTTCTCTTATTCAAAATGAAATTGAACGTTTTGTAAATAAAGATGTATATATTCATTTAGAAACAACGAACGGAGCGTATGCGTCACACTTTAACGAAAAGATGATGACAGTTGGAGCATTCATTCGAAATGCAATTATTCGCTTTGAACGTGGGAAGATTACTGGAACAAATCCATACCGAGTTGGTTTGAAAATGGATCATGGCTGGGTATATGCAGAAGGTATTACGCACTGGGAAGTAGACGATAAAGAGCGTTTATTACTTGCAGGGCATGATAACCAAGGCCGCTTAGCAGTTGCACTTGAGTTAAGCTTAACGCCATTTAAGTAAGAAGGAGGGAAACTTATGGAGAGACATGTACTTGTTGTATTTCCGCATCCAGATGATGAAGCATTTGCGGCGGGAGGAACAATTCGCTTATTAACAGATCAAGGAGTACCTGTAACGTATGCATGTGGTACTTTAGGACAAATGGGACGTAATATGGGGAAAAACGTATTCGCTAACCGTGAAACGATTCCAAATATCCGTGAAAAAGAATTGAAAGATGCATGTAAAGCGATGGGGATTCAAGACTTAAGAATGCTTGGTTTCCATGATAAAACGTTAGAATTTGAAGATGTTGATTTCGTTGCAGATAAAATTGAAGCAATCATTCAAGAAGTAAATCCATCTCGAATTATTACATTTTATCCAGAGCACGGCGTACATCCAGATCATGATGCATTTGGCCGCGCAGTCGTTCGTGCTGTATCACGTATGCAAAAAGAAGAACGTCCAGTCATTCATGCAGTTGCGATTACGAGAAATCGTGAAGCAGTACTCGGTGAGCCCGATGTTGTAAATAATATTAGTGAAGTATTCGAGCATAAATTAGCTGCACTAGGTGCGCACCGTTCACAAACAGAAGCGATGTTAGAAGAAACACATGCAAAAATAAAAAATAAAGATGCAGCAACGTTAAAATGGCTGCAACTTGAACAATTTTGGACTTATAAATGGGAGTAGGCTAGAAGGGAACCTTCTAGTAGCTCTTACATAGAAAAAGCACCGTCATTTGTGACGGTGCTTTTTTAGTGAATAATTTTTATTCTCCGCTATTTGAGAGTAACCTTCACTTTATCGTGTACTCCATTCTTTTGTAAATTCATCATGATATGCTTCGCTCCAATGGTATGGCTGCAACTCTTTTAACGGTTTGAAAATGATATCTTGTTTAGAATTTGTAATGGCGCATAGTACTTCTGGTCCCCAATAAAATAACCGTTCTTGGCATACACCACAAGGTGATAATACTTTTAATTCAGAATGCTCATTTTCCCTTGCAAGACAAATAGAATGTGTAACTTTCTTATGAAATTTATGTGCTTCTAAAATTGCACCTGTTTCCATACAAAGTTCTGTTGAAGCGTTTATTACGTCAGGGGCCACACTTGTATAAATGGATCCATCTTCTACACGGATTGCTGCAGCTCCGCCCCAATTATGTGGATATCTTTGGTCAATTAAATTTTTCACTGCATCATATAATTGTTGTTCAATGCTCAATTGTATTTCCTCATTTCTGCTTAATTTTCGATTCAATGACTGTTATTTTTTTAGTAATACCGTTAAAAAAGAATAGACATTCAATTTCAAACTATAAATGCAAGAATTACTTTTCATCTGCATACTTTTCCTCTAAGGCAATTAATAGAGGAATTGATATAGTTACAAGAATGATTAAAGTGGTTATAAAGGATTTAGAAAGAGAAAAAGAACCTTCGATTAAAGGTGATAAAAACTTGAATGAAAGTATACTTGTTATTAAGGAAACTACTAAAAAGCTAAAAAGAGACACATTTTTATTTTTGATAGATGTTTCTATAAAATCTTTAAGACAGCTTATGACGACAAATATAGTTAATATAATAAGAGAAATAAAATAATGTGTTACATTTGTCATACTAATAGTAGGATCGTCTATTATGTAAGCAAGTAACTTAGATACTAACATACCTCCAAATAATAAAATAATAAAAGCAAGTAATCCTTCCGATGTATAAGTGCTGAAATTATCTTTCTTGTTAAAGAGTTTATAATTCAGAGTAGATTGGCTTATTTGAATTAGGAATAGGATAATAATCCACACATAATATACAATTGGTAATTCTCCTGAGAATAGAGCAACCAGGAAATTTATTACTGTCCTCAAAATTTCAATCATTACAAAAATCCTCCTGTGTGTAAGCTTTGCGACATTAAAATATGCTAGTCTATCGTGCAATAATTTGATCTATCAATTCAAACTATTCCTAATTATTCCATAAAAAGGTGGTGGCATCAAGTTATCTTTTTAACAAATACTCTAAGGCCTAGCACTAGAAAAAGAAACGCAATATGTAATATAATTGAAAAAGTATATATTAAAATCAATGTTAATATTACCCTCCTATAAGTATTAACATACGTAATTGAGGTGTTTTCTTTGTTGTTTTATGATCGAATTTCTATAATGGCCCCTCCTGTTCCGTAGCTTAGGAAAGTCTTTTTATTTCTGAGATTTTCAAAGTTATAGGAGGGTATGAAAAATGAAAAAAGTCTCAGTACCATCACTTTTGTTAATGATTATTCTTGTGGCATTTCCGCAAATTAGTGAAACGATTTACACACCGTCTTTACCTGACATTTCACAGGCGCTACATGTAAGTAATAATGAGGTACAGTTAACGCTTAGTGTGTATTTCGCTGGATTTGCTTTAGGTGTATTTTTTATTGGATGGTTATCAGATATAATTGGCCGTCGCCCGGCAATGTTATTTGGAATAGTCGTATATGGCGTTGGGAGTTTCTTATGCTTTATTGCAAATTCCATTGAAGTTTTATTGGTAAGTCGTTTTATTCAAGCGTTTGGAGCAAGTGCTGGCTCTGTTGTTACACAAACGATTCTTCGTGAAAGTGTAGAAGGGCATAAGAGGCATGTTATGTTTGCTCAAATCTCGGCAGTCATTGCTTTTACACCAGCGATAGGACCGTTAATTGGTGGCTTTCTTGATCAAATGTTTGGATTTAAAATCGTATTTTTAAGTTTAGTAGTTATGAGTGTCGGGATTTTTCTGTATACGTTTGTTTCTCTTCCGGAAACAAAAACGGACTCAGTAACGAATAAAATAAATGTGCTTTCAGTCTTGAAGAGGTTAATTACAAATCCGAAAGTAGTAACATATGGGGTATTAATTGGAGGAGCGAATGGTGTTTTATTTAGCTATTATGCAGAAGCGCCGTTTATCTTTATTGAATACTTTCAGTTATCGCCTAGTATGTATGGATTTTTAGGAATTGTTGTTGCTTCTGCTTCTATTATTGGAGCGAAAGTTTCAAAACGATTGCTTGCTACTTATAAACCAGAGAAAATTATATATATCGGTTGTCTCGTAATGACAGGAGGAGCTGTTTTTTTATCTGTTATTACGTTTGTTGGATCAAATCCGAATGTAATATATATGATTGTATTTTTAGTATCGATGTTTATATTGCTATTAGGAATTGGGATAGCGTTACCTAACTGTTTAAGTTTAGCGTTAGTAGATTTTCAAGATGTCATTGGTACTGCGGGAGCATTGTTTAGCTTAGGGTACTATGTCATTGTAACGATGACAATTTGGGGAATGAGTCAGCTGCATACAGGTTCGTTACTCGTGATGCCACTTTATTTTCTGGCTATTGTAGTTAACATGATGGTGTTTACTAAAGTGTTTATTTTAGGTAAAGAAACTTCAAAAATGAGTTAAATATGAAATGGTAAAAGGGTCTCATTTTTTAATGAGACTCTTTTATATTTTATCCCGCTGTTTTGAGGCAGCAAGATTCCTGCCTCAAAATTGGGCTGGATTAAAGAAGTTAGTAGTTTATTAATATATTAAATTTCTGGTTGGTATATAAATCGGACGTGTGGGAAATTGCGTTATCAACTATAAAGATTGAAGTACATGAGATGTGAAACCGAGGAAGAAATACTCTCCTCGGTTATTTATATTGTAATAATATTCATACCGGAATCATATTGAATAGATGTATTTTATTGTTAATTTAGTTAAAAATTAATCAGACTTATGTATAATGATTTACCGAAAAAATAATTGAACTTTTCAGATAAATGAATTAATATAAGGTAAGTAATTTTAAGATTTATAGAATATTGGAAGATGAAAGGTTTTGAGAATTTTGTAAGAGGCAAAAAACGATTTTAGGATAGCTTTAAAGCTAGTGTAAAATGACGTTTGCTTCATCATTTTCAGGGCCGAAAGGAATCAGGGGAAAGCATCTTGTTTTAAAATGCGGCTATGAATCATCTAAGAGGGGGAAGTGAAGTGGCAAACAAAGAATTGAAAAGGGGTTTAGAAGCACGTCATATTCAAATGATCGCTTTAGGCGGAACGATTGGTGTTGGCTTGTTTATGGGGTCAGCCAGCACGATTAAATGGACAGGTCCGTCAGTAATGCTTGCTTATGCAATTGCAGGTATTTTTATCTTCTTCATTATGCGTGCGATGGGTGAAATGTTGTATATGGAACCAAGTACAGGTTCATTTGCGACGTTCGGTCACAAGTATATTCATCCGTTAGCTGGTTATATGACAGCGTGGAGTAACTGGTTCCAGTGGGTTATCGTTGGGATGTCAGAGATTATTGCAGTTGGAGCCTATATGAAGTATTGGTTCCCAGACTTACCAGCTTGGATACCAGGTGTAATCGCAATGGTTATTCTTGGCGCAGCTAACTTAATTTCTGTTAAGTCATTTGGTGAATTTGAATTTTGGTTTGCGATGATTAAAATCGTTACGATTCTATTAATGATTATTGCAGGATTTGGACTTATTTTCTTTGGAATTGGTAACGGTGGAGAAGCGATTGGCATATCTAATCTTTGGTCAAATGGCGGTTTCTTTACAGGTGGTTTTTCAGGATTCTTCTTTGCATTATCACTTGTAGTTGGTGCATACCAAGGTGTGGAATTAATCGGTATTACTGCTGGTGAAGCGAAGGATCCGAAGAAGACACTTACAAGAGCAATTCAAAGTACAATTTGGCGTATTTTAATTTTCTATATTGGTGCTATTTTCGTTATTGTAACTGTGTATCCGTGGGATCAATTAAGTACAATTGGTAGTCCGTTCGTAGCAACTTTTGCGAAGGTTGGTATTACGGCAGCAGCTGGACTTATTAACTTCGTTGTTATTACAGCGGCAATGTCGGGTTGTAATAGTGGTATTTATAGTGCGGGCCGTATGCTTTATACGTTAGGTGTAAATGGACAAGCGCCGAAATATTTCACGAAACTTTCTGGAAATGGTGTACCTTTATTCGGTACAGTTGGTGTAATTATCGGTTTAGCGGTTGGTGTTGTATTAAGTTATATTGCGCCGAAAAACTTATTCGTATATGTATATAGTGCGAGTGTACTTCCTGGTATGGTGCCATGGTTCGTCATTTTAATTAGTCAAATTAATTTTAGAAAAGCAAAAGGGGCAGAGATGAAAGATCATCCGTTCAAAATGCCATTTGCTCCTGTTACAAACTATTTGACAATTGCCTTTTTAATAATGGTATTAATCGGAATGTGGTTTAACGATGATACGCGTATTTCACTAGTTGTAGGTATTGTTTTCTTAGCTATCGTAACAATTAGTTTCTATGCTTTCGGAATAGGGAAACGACCTCCGTTAGACGTTCAAAATGATCAAGAGATTTCAAGTAAATAAAGGTGAAAAAAGTCCGATTTCTTATTTAGAAATCGGACTTTTTGTTATTAAAATTTCTCTAAAACGATTTTTCCAATTGTACGCCCACTTTCAAGTAGTGCATGTACTTTTTTTACGTTTTCAGCATTAATTGGTGTGAATGTTTCATTTAAAGTAGTCTTTAAAATACCTTCATCTAATAGTTCGCTTACTTTATTTAATAGTTCGTGCTGCGTAATCATATCACCAGTTTCATACATCGCTTTTGTAAACATAAATTCCCAAACGAATGTAGCACTTTTACTTTTTAAAATACCCATCTCAAGAGGGTGTTCATTTTCTACGATAGAGCAAATTTTTCCTTGTGGTTTAATGAGGTCGCATATTGCTTGCCAATGTTGATCTGTATTGTTTAAGCAGAAAATATAATCTACATCTTTTAGCCCGAACTCTAATATTTGCTCTTGTAAAGGTTGGTGATGGTTAATGATATAATCGGCACCGAATTTTTCAACCCAGTGTATCGTTTCATTGCGGGATGCAGTTGTGATAACATTCAGTCCAGCCCATTTTGCTAATTGAATTGCAATCGAGCCAACACCGCCAGCTCCGCCGATAATTAAAATATTTTTAAATGTATTCTTATCTTTCTTATTATAATCAATGCCCAAGCGTTCGAATAAACCTTCCCAAGCTGTAATAGCTGTTAACGGAAGTGCTGCAGATTCAGCATCACTTAACGTTTTTGGTTTTTTACCAACGATTCTTTCATCAACTAGGTGGTATTCACTATATGTACCTTGTCTCGTAATACTTCCAGCGTAAAATACTTCGTCGCCTTCTTTAAATAACGTACAACCTTCGCCTGTTTGCACGACAACACCACTAGCATCCCAGCCAAGTATTTTCGCTACATCTTCTTTTTTATCTTTCGGAGAGCGAACTTTTGTATCAACTGGATTAACGGAAATAGCGTTAATTTTAACAAGTATATCTCTTCCTGTAGCAACAGGTCTTTCAACTTCAATATCAATTAAACTGTTTTCTTCTTCAATAGGTAAGTATTCATGTAAACCAATTGCTTTCATTTGTATTCCCTCCATTAAAGTAAGAGTTTTTCTCTTTTATTATAGTAGGTAAAGCGTCATTATGTAAAAAAGTTGAGTTCTTTCCATTTTGTAAAAGAGCTGTTTCAACTTCATTTAGAACTTTGTAACTGGCGAGCAACATCCATCACTCTGATTTTATAAGCGTCGGATGAGAGGTATACTTATTTTTCCAGTGTACCTTGCAATGAACAATACCAAGTGTTATATTATACTTGTAGTTATTAGTTATAAAATAGTACTAAATAATAAACAGTAGTGGATATCAATTAGAATAGGGTGAATGAATATTGAATGTACAATTTAAAAAAGGAGTTTTAGAACTTTGTGTTCTTGTCTTACTGGATAAGCAAGACCGTTATGGATATGAATTAGTTCGAAATATTTCCAATCGAATTGAAATATCAGAAGGGTCTGTTTATCCTCTTCTTCGAAGGCTAACTAAGGAAGAATATTTTACAACGTATTTACAGGAGTCTTCAGAAGGCCCTTCAAGAAAGTATTATACACTGACGGATAAAGGTAGAACGTATTTGTATCAACTTTTGGAGGAATGGAATGAGTTTTCACAAGGTGTCAATCAATTAATTAAAGAAGGTGTAGGTAATGACGAAAGATAAATTTTTACAACAATTAAATGTATCTCTAAAAAGGTTATCTGATAAAGAGCGTGCAGAAATTTTAAAAGATTATGAAGAACATTTTACTTTCGGATTAGAGGAAGGGAAAAGTGAAGAAGAAATTGCAACTTCATTAGGCTCTCCAGCTCAAATCGCCAAAGAGTTATTAGCAGATTATCATATTGAGAAAGTAACAGCAAGTGCAACAACAGGAAATGTTTTTCGGGCAATTTGGGCAGTAATTGGATTAGGTTTTTTTAATTTGTTAATCGTGCTTGGACCTGCAATTACATTAGCGGCATTAATTTTTTCAGGATGGGTTCTAGGTATCTCATTTTTAGGCGCACCATTACTTGTTTTAGTTGATACGATTATACATCCAAATACATTCTTGCTATTTAATCTTTTTGTTTCTTTAGCACTTTGTGGACTTGGATATTTCATTGTTATTGCTATGTTATTTTTAACGAAGCTAGCAAAGAATGGATTTGTTCGTTATTTAAAGTTCAATATAGCATTAGTAAAAGGTGGTTTGAAGCATGATAAATAAAAAGAGTCTTTCAATCATTGCAGGTATTATTTTCATTATTGGTATTATCGGAAGTTTATTCACTTATCGTTCAATTGCTGCAGTACCAATTTCAGAAGAAAAGGTCGTTAATAATAATAATGTGTCAAGCGTCATTATTGATACAAATAACGTTCGTGTTAATATCAATCCTACAAAAGATAGTAACGTGAAAGTAAAATTAGATGGCGAGGTTAATCCAAACGTAAAAAGAACATTAGCTACGGATGAGGAAGATTCAACGCTTCTCATTTCTTATAAAGAAAAACAACAGAGCTGGTTCAACTTTAATATTTCTGAAGTATTGGCTCCATTAACATTAAATGTGTATCTACCTGAAAAACAATATGATTCATTAAAAGTTTCCAATAATAATGGCTACGTTTCTGCTAAAAAACTAAACGCAACACATTTTAATATCAATACAAGCAATGGACATGTTGAATTAAGAGAAATCAATTCGCCAAAAATTATCGCAGAAGCAAACAATGGAATTATGGATTTCAAAGATGTATTGGCACAAAATATTCATGTGAAATCGAACAACGGACGAATAATGCTAGACCATGTTGAAGGTGAAATAGAGGGGCAAACTAAAAATGGAAGTCTTACTCTTAAAACGAATGAACTGGATCGAAATCTCAATTTTATGACTCATAATGGGAAAATTAATATTGAAACCGAAAAAGAACCAACTAATGTTCAATTTAATGTTTCTGTCGACAACGGCAGCGCGAATATCCTGAATAAATATAACGGGAATACGGTTATTGGAAAGGGAGAAAATATAATTAAATTAAACACACATAACGGAAATATTACAGTGAAAAACCAATAGCATATTACCTTTTATAATCTCAGCTCGTCGCACATAAAGAGCAATAATAAATAAAAAAGAACCGACTCCTTTTTTCAACATATAGGTAGTAGGTTTTTTTTTATGTAACCTTCGTTTAAGTGTGTATCCTTTTCGTATTTCAAAATACAAACAGTTGATTTATTACCCTGGATTCTTAGAAAAATAACGAATAATAATTAATAGTGTAAGAAGAATTTGTGAATGACTCAAAAATAATAGCTGAAACAATGAAAAGTGAGAAGGAGTTTATTTCTAGCAAGAGGAATTCTTTACTGTATTGTTTTATTCAAAACTAAATGTAAAGGTGGATACATAATGACAGTAAAGAAGCTTTATTTCGTCCCAGCAGGTCGTTGTATGTTGGACCATTCGTCTGTTAATAGTACATTAACACCAGGAGAATTATTAGACTTACCGGTTTGGTGTTATCTTTTGGAGACTGAAGAAGGACCTATTTTAGTAGATACAGGTATGCCAGAAAGTGCAGTTAATAATGAAGGTCTTTTTAACGGTACATTTGTTGAAGGGCAGATTTTACCGAAAATGACTGAAGAAGATAGAATCGTGAATATTTTAAAACGGGTTGGTTATGAGCCGGAAGACCTTCTTTATATTATTAGTTCTCACTTGCATTTTGATCATGCAGGAGGAAATGGCGCTTTTATAAATACACCAATCATTGTACAGCGTGCTGAATATGAGGCGGCGCAGCATAGCGAAGAATATTTGAAAGAATGTATATTGCCGAATTTAAACTACAAAATCATTGAAGGTGATTATGAAGTCGTATCAGGAGTTCAATTATTGCATACACCAGGCCATACTCCAGGGCATCAATCGCTATTAATTGAGACGGAAAAATCCGGTTCTGTATTATTAACGATTGATGCATCTTATACGAAAGAGAATTTTGAAGAGGAAGTGCCGTTTGCTGGATTTGATCCAGAATTAGCTTTATCTTCAATTAAACGTTTAAAAGAAGTTGTGATAAAAGAGAAGCCGATTGTTTTCTTTGGGCATGATATAGAGCAGGAAAAGGGATGTAAAGTGTTCCCGGAATATATATAGTGCAAAAAGTCACGGGCGAATGAGCTCATGACTTTTTCGTTTAAATAATTTTTTTGAATAAGTTATAAACTTTTTTTGAACTATCTTCATTTAATTGATAGTACGTAAGGTTTACATCATCGGGAGTATCTTGCTGAGCAATCATCACTTCACTACTGTGATGATCAACTACCCATATGAAATATTTTTTATAAGTTCCATCCTCGAAAGTAATCCACATATCACAATCTATTAAATCTGATCCTTCTTCATCTAATGTTAATTTGCCTTTTTTGGCGGTATCCATACTGTTAATAAACGTTTTTAATTCATCTGTTTTTGTGAGAAAGATATCCTTTTTTGTTTTAATTGACTCGACATGAATATCTTTTATTTCCTGTTTTCCTAAAAAGACAGGGGGCTCATTTGGGTCTCTTTGAGTTGAAATGATAGTAGCTTTCTTCTTTGGCTTATTTGCTGTATAGAAGTCTTGAATAGATTTTTCTGAGTTAAAAAACCATACGATACCAAAAATAATCAATGTGCTACAAAGCAGTAAAATGATTTTTTTAATAGAATATTCTCCTCTCTATTACTTCGTATGAAGAGCGTTTCTATTAATATATGATAGGTAATCGTAAAGTATTATAGTTGAACTTGGTTATGCTTCACAGTTTTTATCGGACGATCTACGAGTAAATTGTAAGTGAGCCCAATTAATACGAAAATGCCACCGACAACTTTGCCCATTGAGAGTTCGTGTGACAAAATGAAATCAATGATAGTCCCCGCAAATAACTGTCCAATAAAGATGAGTAACGTTAAATAAAATGCTGATATTTTAGGAGTGATATAGTTCGATAATGAGATGACGATAACGCCTACTAATCCGCCTAAGTAAACAGCGATAGGAATAGATTGTAATGTATGCATTGGAATATACAATGAATCTGAACTGAAAAGTAAAAATAACATAGAGAAAAATAATCCAGTAATATAATTAAAAAACGTGCCTTCCCAATTTCCAATCTTCGCTGCTAAATTCGCATTAATAATTCTAGCAACAACGATAGAAACACCAGCTAAAATAGCGATAGTAATATATAACATTTTTTTGCCCCCATTAATAAATTGTCATGATTATAATTCCAGAAGAGATGAAACATAATCCAATTAGTTTTTTCTTTTCAAACTTTGAAACTTTCATTCCTAATAAGCCAAAATGATCAATAACGATGGAAGCAATGGATTGACCGAATAAACTTAATGCGATTGTAATGGAGGCACCAAGGACGGAGAAACTTATATTATTAAAAAGAACAGTGAATACACCAATCGCACCAGCGCTATATAAGAAAAGTGGAATCCCTTTATTAAAATGGATTTTATTTTTGTTTATGATTAAAACGAAAATAACTGCAATTAAACCGACAAGGTGAATGACAACGCTTGCGGTATACTTGCCAATTAACTCAGATAAAATCCCATTCAATGGGAGCATAATGGCAATAAGCACACCAATAAAGACAGAAAGAAAGTTATACAATGTAATATCCCCTTTATATTTCATATTTGTAATGACTGTATCATGCTGAAATTGTCTATTACTATGACATATGTCATAGTGGAAGAAGAAAATTTTGATTACAATGGGGAGTAGTTGTAAAGGTGGGGGACTATGAAGAAAGTATGTAATTCTATTAAATTAGCAGAGTATATGAAACAAAATAATATTGACGCATTTTTTAGTAATGATATGAAGCCGTATATGGAATTAATATTTTTTAAAAAGAATGAGTTTATTTGTAGAGAAAATGAAGAGATAGATTATTTATTTTTCTTCGTTGAGGGAAAAGCGAAAGCGTTTAATACATTAAGTAACGGGAAATCTGTATTACTATGCTTTTATGATAGTTTGCAGTTACTAGGAGATGTGGAGTTAATTCATTCTCAAAAGACTGCTTCAAACGTACAAGTAATGGCAGATTCATATTGTGTTGGTTTGCCTTTAGGGAAAGTGAGAAATCAACTATTTCATGATGCGAAATTTTTACGGTGTATTTGTGGATCGTTAGCACATAAATTAAACCGACTTTCAAAAAATAGTACAATTAATTTATTATATCCACTTGAAAATAGACTTGCGAGTTACATGTTAGCAGCAGGGGAACGAGCGGTGCAGCACGGAAATCGAATTGTATTTAGTGGGAATTTAACGGAAACAGCTGAATTGTTAGGAACTAGTTATCGGCACCTATTACGTACATTAAATATTTTTTGTGATAAAGAGATTATAAAGAAAAATAATGGTTGCTTTGAAGTAGTAAATGTGGATGTTTTGAGGGAACTGGCGGCAGATGTTTATAAATAGGAGGAGATTATAAATGATTACACCTATATTTAGAATTTTTGATATTGAAAAAGCAAAGCTATTTTACATAGATTTTTTAGGATTTAAACTGGATTGGGAACATCGGTATGAGGAGCATATGCCATTATATATGCAAATTTCGTTACATGATGCTGTAATACATTTATCAGAACATCATGGTGATGCTTCGCCAGGCGGTGCGATTCGGGTGAAAATAGAGGATTTAAAAAGTTATTATGCTATTTTATCAAGTAAAGATTATGCTTATTCAAAACCTGATATAGAGAGAACACCGTGGGATACAATGGAATTAACTGTGATTGATCCGTTTTCAAATAGAATCGTATTTTATGAAGAGAGATGGTAGAGCCGGAAGGGATTAATATATAAATTTTTTAGAGATCGTGCAGTGTAATTGCGTATTAAATAAATGTAATGAAGAGTAGTTCATAAAGTAGCGAACTACTCTTTTTCCTTTTGTTAAACAAATTGAATTATTGATAAATAAATCGTATCATAAAACATATAAACGAATGAGTATATATTCATGTGAAATGGGAAGGAGGAAAAGGATGTTAGATGCAATTATCGTTGGAGCTGGTCAAGGTGGATTAACAATGGGATATTACTTGAAGCAAGAAGGATATAATTTTTTATTACTTGAGGCAGGAAACCGAATTGGGGATTCATGGAGAAATAGATATGATTCTTTACAGCTCTTCACACCGAGGGAATATAGTAGTTTACCAGGTATGATAGTAAAAGGAGAAGGAAAGGGATTTCCATGTAAAGATGAAATTGCAACGTATTTAGAAGAATATGCAAGGTACTTTACATTACCAATCCAATTGCAAACCGAGGTTTTAAAAATAAAGAAAGAAAAAGAGATATTCGAATTACATACTCCTACAGAAATTTTACAAGCAAAAAAGGTTGTTATCGCAACAGGTGGTTTTCAGCAACCGTACATCCCCTCATTTTCACAACATCTTTCATCACATATCTTTCAAATACATTCATCACAATATAAATCACCATCACAAATTCCTAAGAGAAAAGTACTAGTAGTAGGTGGCGGGAATTCAGGAATGCAAATCGCAGTAGAACTTGCAAAAACTCATGAAGTTACAATGTCTATCGGTCATCCTTTAACATTTTTACCGTTACATCTTTTTAGAAAAAGCATTTTTAATTGGCTAGAAAAATTGGGTTTATTGTACGCCGAAGTAAATACTAAGAGGGGAAAATGGTTTCAGAAGAGAAAGGATCCTATTTTTGGTTTTGAAGGGAAAGAACTTATTCGTAATGGAGCAATTAAACTAGAGGGAAAAGTGGTTAGTGCATCAGAAAATAATATTATGTTTCAAAATGGTGGCACGTATAGTGCAGAAAGCATTATATGGTCAACTGGTTTTATTCAGAACTATAAATGGATTGAACTAGAAAAGGCAGTGAATGAGAATGGATTTCCTAATCATGTAAGAGGAATAAGTCCAGTAAAAGGATTATATTATATCGGTTTGCCGTGGCAATCTCAAAGGGGATCTGCACTTATTTGTGGTGTAGGAAAGGATGCAGCGTATTTACTTTCTGAAATCAAAAAAATAGATCAGTAGCAGCAACTACTGATCATCCATATGTACATGAATTAGGAGAGGTCAAACATTTATTAACTTTATTATAATAGATTTTCATGAGAATAAAAACTGAAAATTCTAATTTTATGTTGAGAAAGTTTTTTGTATCGAAATATATAAAAGAATAGGGATTTTTATTAAAAGAAAAAATAATATTTATATTTTAGTAGATTATGGTATAGTCTACATGAGATGCATTTCCATAAATATAATTATTCAAATGATAATTGCATTTATGTGAGGGAAGGAGAAGGCATTATGAAGTTTGATGATCAACGCCTATTAGGAGTACGATTAGGATCGGTACTTGTAACAGAGGAAAATCAATATTTAGTAATTAAGAAAAAAGATCATTATGCATTATTAAATATACATGATTTAGAATGCACACATGTTGAAGTGCAGTTAGAACATATTGAAGAATTGTTGCGGGAAGATTTCCAAGAAAGTATAACGGAGATTATCGCGCCGGAACATATCAAAATTGTTGCGAAAAATGTTATATAGAGAAAGAAGCTGGAAGAACAGCTTCTTTCTTTTCATTATAAGGATAACGTTTTTAAAACATCACCAATAATTCCTTCCATTTGATGAACACCTAAGTCAGTGTTCGTCATTATAACAGCACCATTACCTCGGTATGGATAGCATACCATTATACATTGAAATCCCACGCCCCATCCAAGTGAATACATTTGTAAGTCGTCGTTAGAATCATCTAGAAACACACCTAACCCAGTCCATTTTGAGCAACCTTGAGGAGAAATCATATCTTGTACTAATTTTTGAGAAAGTTTTAGTTTGCCCTGTCCTTGCAAAGAATGAATGATTTCAATTACTAAAGTTGATAAGTCAGTTGGTGTTGTCCAAATGCCTGAAGCAGCTGCGAATGGATAAAATGGATACTTCTCATTTGTAACGGTGCCATCTTTATTATGCCCACAAGCAAAGGCCTCCATTTTATTTATATCTTTAGTAGAGAATAGCATGCTATTTTTCAGTTGTAGTGGCTGAAAGATATATTCTTCAAGTAAAAGATTGAATGGTTTTCCAGCTATATCTTCAAGTAGTAGTTCAATAATACAAAAGTTTGCATCAGAGTAGTGAAATTCGCTTTCTGGTTTATAAGTTATTTCTATCGGTACTGGGCAATATGATGTTTTACCGGCAAGGAGTTCAGACAAGTTTGGTCGGCCTTGTGCAAGTGTATAATGTTCAAAACTATTAGGAGGGTCAATAATTCCAGATTGGTGACTTAATAAATTTCGCAACGTGACTTTGTTCTGTGAGGTAAATAGATTGGTAGGTATGTTCCAAGATGTGAGTCTATCATTTACGTCTTCATCTAAATACACGATTTTTTGATCTGATAACGTTAGTACGAGCATTGTAGTGATGAATTTACTAATTGAACAAGAATTGAATATGGAATTCGTAGTGACAGTTTTAGTTGTTCCAGATTCAAGTGTTCCAAAAGCAATCGCTTCGTCTAGTTTGCCGTCACGTATAACGGCAAGGCTTAAACCTGCAACGGAATATTGGTTCATTTTCTCGTATATAGTGTTACTTTTTAAGTTCATAGTGACTCCTTTCTTGCAAAAGACAGAATATTAGTTCTATTATACAGTAGTTAATAGAGAGAATGAGAGAAAAAGAAAAAACTTCATCTTTTATCGATGAAGTTCTTTTAGTTAATTCGAAGTGAATGCTTTAAAAAATTTATCTCGGTACATGTACATAAGCCATGAGGTTGTTAGTAAAGAAATAATGATTTGTTTGTTTTGAATTGGCGCATTGAAAACAAGCCAGCCAACGATATCAAATAATAAATGTAGTGCAATTGAAAGAACTAAAAATTGTAGTAACGTATTTAAAAATCTTTTCATAAAGTGTCCCCCTGAAATAAAAGGTTTTATCAACAGTGTTGTATATTAATATTATACATTAAATGTGTTTAGTGGTAAAATTTACATAAGTTAGTGAAATAAAACAAATGAAAGCTAATGAGGAGGAATAGTCATGGAATTTTGGATGATCATACCGATAGCGGTCTTTGGGTTTATTTATATCGTTGAAAAATTAAATAGAATCGAAAAGAAAACGGATGCCCGTTTAAAGCGGATGGAAGATAGATTACAATTAATTTCGAAAGAAATGGGAATTGTAGATAGAGAACCTGAAATTAATAAAGAGTTGCGCCAGCTTATGGAAGAAGGAAAAACAGTTACAGCAGTTAAGAGAGTAAGAGAGGCTTTTGGTTTTTCATTGTTAGAAGCGAAGCAATATGTCGATAAATTATAAAAAAGATCATCCGATTGGGTGATCTTTTTTCACTGCACCATGCGTGTATTTACATAAGCAGCGATTATAACGTGGCCAATTATAATGATAGGAAATACGATTTTTGCATTAGGAGTAATGAAGACACTGCCAATTGTGGCGATAACACCGGCAATTAAATTATAAAGACCAACTATTTTTGATAACTTTACTTTATTTGGTACACGGCGTTCATTGAATCCTGATAAGAGCCAAGTGTATTGTTTTACTCCGATGAAATAGGCTAGTGCAAATGAGATGATTGCAAGTATGAATAATGATGGGGAAGCGAAGAGAGTCATTGAAAAACACCTCCGTTAAAGGGTTATAAATAAATTATAGTATGATTGTTATAATTTAACAAAGTAGATTTTAAGTGTAATAGAAAAACGGAGTATTTATCATGAAGGGAGATTAAGTATGAATATTGTGGAATTCCAGAGATATGTATCAAATTTCAGTAAAGAAAAAGGATTTCAAGATACAACCATTGAAGAGCGTACGATGTATACGATGGCGGAATTGGGTGAATTAGCGGAAGTTATATTAAAGCGTGATAAAATACAAGATTCGAAAAGAGAGATTGGTTTAGAAATGTTTGATGTCATTTGGAATGTATGTGATTTAGCGAATAAGTTAGAAATTGATTTAGAGAAGGCATTCGAAGAAAAAATGATGATAAATAAAAAGCGTGAATGGTAGGTAGGATTTTAATTTGTAAAGATGGGTGATATGAATGAAAAAGAAGCTTATTATAGGAGGAGTCTTTACCTTAATTAGTGTAATGAGTGTTTTCGCTTACTTAGTTTTTCAAGGCATATTTATTCCGAATCAAATAAGTGCGGATAAGTATGAAATAAAAGGTGTAGATGTCGCATCGTATCAAGGTGATATAGATTGGAGGGAGTTGGAAAAGCAAAATATGAAGTTTGCGTTTATAAAGGCTACTGAAGGAAGCGCGTTTGTAGATAAGTACTTTTCGAAAAATTGGACGAATGCGAATAAGACAGGTATGCGCGTCGGAGTGTATCATTTTTTTAGTTTTGATAGTAAGGGTGAAACACAAGCAGAACAATATATACGAACTGTTCCAAAATATAAACAAGCATTGCCACCCGTAATTGATGTTGAGTTTTACGCTAATAAAAAGGATAATCCGCCTAAGCGTGAAGATGTTGCAAAAGAGTTGTCAGTCATGGTTGAAATGTTAGAAAAACATTACGGTAAGAAAGTAATATTGTATGCAACTCAAGAGGCATATGATTTGTATATAAAGGATGCGTATCCCCAATGTGATATATGGATTCGTAGTGTTTTTACAAAACCGAGTTTATCTGATGAGAGAAAATGGACGTTTTGGCAATACACAAACCGCGGGAGATTAAATGGTTATAATGGAAAAGAGAAGTATATTGATTTGAATATATTTTATGGGAACGAGGAAGAGTTTGAGAATTATGGAATAAAAGGTTAAGTTTTAAAGCGCACAAAGTTTTGTGCGCTTTTTATTAATGGTATGAAAAATATGTAAGAAAAGATGGAACAAACATTTGAAATGAATTGTCTAATATAGGTAATAACTATTTCGTTTGAAAGAAAGGGTGGAGAAAATGAAAAATACATTATTAAAATTAGGGGTATGTGTTAGTTTACTAGGAACAACTCAATTTGTTAGTACAATTTCTTCTGTACAAGCAGAACGAACGGTAGAGCAAAAAGTAATAAAAAATGAGACAGGAACTATTTCAATTTCTCAGTTAAACAAAAATGTATGGGTTCATACGGAGTTAGGTTACTTTAACGGAGAAGCAGTTCCTTCGAACGGTCTAGTTCTTACTACTTCTAAAGGGTTAGTACTAGTCGATTCTTCTTGGGATGATAAGTTAACGAAGGAATTAATAGAGATGGTAGAAAAGAAATTTAAGAAGCGCGTAACGGATGTTATTATTACACATGCGCACGCTGATCGAATAGGCGGAATAAAAACGTTGAAAGAAAGAGGCATTAAAGCGCATAGTACGGCATTGACTGCAGAACTAGCAAAGAAAAATGGATATGAGGAACCACTTGGAGACTTACAAACAATTACGAAATTAAAGTTTGGAAATATGAAAGTAGAAACGTTTTATCCAGGGAAAGGACATACAGAAGATAATATTGTCGTATGGCTACCGCAATACAACATTTTAGCTGGAGGCTGTTTAGTGAAATCAGCGTCCGCTAAAGATTTAGGAAACGTCGCTGATGCCTATGTAAATGAATGGTCCAAATCGATTGAGAATGTGCTGAAGCGATATGGAAATATAAATGCAGTAGTGCCTGGTCATGGAGAAGTAGGGGATAGAGGATTACTTTTACATACTTTGGATTTGTTGAAATAAAAAATTATGGGAATAAAAAAGCGAGGAGAAACAATTTTCTCCTCGCTTTCTTCTAGCTATATTTAAATGCGAAGCTATCAATTATGCCTGCATACGTTACTGAGATTTTAATTCCAAGTATACAAATACCAGTACCGTCATAATTGCTATAACAACGTAAGTAGCATCAAGCATTATAAGTGTTTTTAAAGTTTCAGTCATCCTCATTCACCCCTGGTATAAAAATATAAACATAATCTCTTATTAATTAGATAAGAGATTATAAAGATTACAATGTACATGAAATTTCTTAAGTAGATTCTATATAAATATATCATATAAATAATGTAAGTAATGTTAAGATAGTGTAAATGTATTGTAAATAAAGTGATTTTTCATAAAATCTTTAATCAAAAAATTGATAGGTCTTCAAAATGAAAAAACGCTATTCTTTCATTTGAATAATAAAAAGAAAGAATAGCGTTTTTGTATGTCTATTTCTGTTTGCTTAAGAGATTTATAGTACGAAATTTTCATTTCGTACTATAAACTAGAAAGTTAAATATGTGATTCAGCAATAGTTTAGATATTTGAAAAACTGAACAATATGATTATGTAATGTTTTTTGGTGTCAATAAAAATATTATGTCAACAATATGAACTGTCACAAATTTATAATAAGTATTGTGATTGATATCACATCCTTTTTTCCCAATGGGTATTATGCTTGATTTGTAAGGAATGATTGGGAGAGGGTGGGATGATAATGTTTTGTTATCAATGTGAACAAACACCAACAGGCGGATGTAAAGTAATAGGTGTTTGCGGTAAAAATGAAACAATAGCAAGTTTACAAGATACGATTGTGTTTGGCTTAAAAGGAATTGCTGCTTATCGTACGCATGCTGCTCAGCTAGGGTATACTGATGCATTTGTAGATGCTACGACGCAAGAAGCATTGTATATGACATTAACCAATTCTAACTTTAATGAACAAGAACATATTGATATGGCTATGAAAGTTGGGAAATCGGCTTTACGAGTAATGGAGTTGTTAGATGAGGCACATACGAATCATTTTGGTGTTCCAGAGCCTGTTCAAATTACGCAAAACCATGTAGAAGGTAAAGCAATTGTAGTTACTGGTCATAATTTATTTGCGTTAGAAGAATTATTAAAACAAACAGAAGGAAAAGAAATTAATATTTATACGCATTCTGAAATGTTGCCAGCACACGGTTATCCGCAGCTGAAAAAATATAAACATTTAAAAGGAAACATTGGTAAGGCATGGTATGATCAACGACGTCTTTTTGAAAAATTTACAGGTGCCATATTAGCGACAACGAACTGTGTTATGCCAATTAAAGGATCATACTCTGATCGATTCTTTTCATATGATATTGCAGGTTTAGAGGGTGTACAAAAAATTGAAAATGATGATTTTGCACCGTTGATTGAAAAAGCGCTAGAACTTCCAGAAGTACATATGGAGTCGGATGAACAGTTAGTAACAGGGTTTCATCATAATACAGTATTATCATTAGCTCCGGAAATTATTAATGCAGTAAAGGAAGGAAAGATTAAGCGATTCTTTGTCATCGCAGGTTGTGATGCTCCGGGAAAAGGCGGAGAATATTATCGTGAGTTAGCAACGTCACTTCCGCCAGAAACAGTTATTTTAACAACTTCTTGCGGGAAATTCCGCTTTAATGATGTGAGTTATGGTGTTGTGCCTGGTACAGAGATTCCGCGTTACATTGACTTAGGGCAATGCAATAATTCAATTTCTACAGTGAAAATAGCGGCTGCTTTAGCAGATGCTTTCCAATGTGAAGTGAATGAATTGCCAGTTAGTATTGTCTTATCATGGTTTGAACAAAAAGCGGTTGCCATTTTACTTGGGCTATTTAGTCTTGGAATTCAAGATATTCGCATCGGTCCAAAGGCTCCAGAATTTATTTCACCTGGCGTGCTTGATGTATTACAAGAAACATTCGGTTTAAAACTAATTACAACTGCAGCAGAAGATATGGATATGATGTTATCGTAACGAAAAAATGTTTTTATTTAATTATGGCTGTATAAATCATTTGTATGTGCGTGATTAAACGTACATACAAATGATTTATCTTATTAATAAAAGGAAGCTGCTATATCTATAAAATTTATGATTTTATAAGGCTTTTAAAGGGTCCCACCACATGCCCATCAACTTAAGATTTGTAAGTATCCACAAAATGAAATTTCCACATGAATATCTATAATTTTACCTCTTTTTCATTTGAATTGAAAATATTGAAAAAAGCCCAACTCATTTTGATTACACTTTTCAACATGTAGGGCTTTTTTTACTGTAACAAAAAGTTGGGGTACAGACGCATACCCACCAACCGTTTATTATAAAGTAATCTCTGAACGTATTATATTATTGTTTTTTCTTGACAGACATAAAAATGATTTATTTGCCTTGTTGATAATTGTTAAACGATATTATAAAATGTTTATGTATATTCAAACTTATTTTATTTTCGTTTGGTTTTATTGGATGTGTAGGGAATGTTAATGACAATAAAATAATGGGTATATTACCTGCAAAAAGAGTGGAACTAATACGGAAAGGATGCGTTTGTTAAAAAATTAAAAAAGTAAGCATTGTTAGCTCTTGAAGAAAAATGAATAAAAAAGTTACAAGCATATGGAGAATAGGTGTATATAAAAAAGTCCTAAAGGGGGACGGAATTATGAAACAAAGAAAGTATTTGGTAACACCTCAAGATCGAATGAATTATGTATTAGGTCTTTATTCTGCAGATCAACAAATTAATGCAGTTCTTTATTTTCCTGTAGGTATATCAAAGGAAATACTTCAAGAATCAGTAAGGATAACGTTACAATTGCAGCCAGTTTTGAACAGCCGGTTTGTAGAAAATGATATTCCTTACTGGGAGGAACATTCATCTGGCACTAAATCACCCATTTTCTTTTTTGCAGAAGGAAATAATCAAGAACTTGAAATAATGGCAATGGATTTTATTAAGGAATCTGGTGATCGTATTCATGGGCCTATGGTTCAAACAAAATTATTACGAGGCACTACAATAGATATGTTAGTTGTGAAATTATCTCATCTATGTTCAGATGGTGCAGGAGTCAAGGAATATATTAATTTACTTGGAACAATTTATACTCAACTTTCCTTGGGACGATCTAAGAATCAAATTATAAAGGAATTTGGTGAGGAAAATGAGAGTTTTCGAGATCAATCACATGTATTCAAATATGCTGGAATATCGGACATAAAAAGTGCGTATCGTCCTAACCAAGAACAACAGGCATCGTTATGGTCTTTTCCATCTAAACCTAACAAAAATAAATTCCCCCAAATGTCCGTACGACGGTTGAGCCATGAGCAAACTCTACGTCTAACTCAATGGGCAAAAGGACAACAGGCTACCTTGAATGATGTAATCATGGCTGCATACTTCCGAGCTTTATCACATTTCACTGTGTATGCAGAACCTCGCACCGCAGAAAAAATGATTGGTTTGACAATTGATTTACGTCGATATCTGCCTAATAATACAACTGGTGCTATTTGCAACTTATCCGGTATGGAAATGCCAGTGATTAAATTGGAAGAAGATGAAACATTTAATCAGACTCTTGTTCGAGTTAAACAATCAATGGATAAAATAAAGTCTCAAAATCCAGGTCTTTCTTCAGCTGCAGGAATGGAGCTACTGGCAGAAATAAAGCTATCTACAGTGAAAGAAATGTATAATCAGCAATACGAACAGGCTGTACAGATGGGGATGGCGTTGCCATTACTGACAAATTTGGGAGTAATCGCTGATGAAGCTATTCAGTTTGGTCAAATTCAAGCTGAGGACGGGTATATGACATCGCCTATTATGTATGCACCATTCTTTTCAATGGGAGCAAGCTCTTATAATGGAAGACTTACATTTACGATTGGTTATCATGCGCCGGATACATCAAAAGAAAAGGTAGAAGAATTTTTAGATAGTGTTGTGAATCAACTATCATAAATAAAAGAGAATACAACGTAAAAATTTCTAATGGGGATGGTATTTTAGTGGCTCGTTTCATGTACGGCTAATCTTTGATCGCACCTATTTTTATGCTGTATATTTATAGAAAATCGTAGTGAGAAACAAAATATATCGGCATAAAAGTACTAAAAAAGAGCTGATTTAAACTACACTTTGAGTCAGCTCTTTTTATTATTTTTTTGAAATGTTTCATACATATTACTCATAATAGGATTGATATGTATGCTCATCAACCCAAGATTTTAATATATCCTCAAAATCAAAATTTTATATTTCTACAGTTGCGAAATGAGAGGGAATTGCCAAACGGTTATGTAAGAGATGCGGTTGTATACAGTATTATTGCAAGTGAATGGCTGATTATAAAAGAACAACTACTACAAAAACTTGCTGTATATAAATAAGGAAATAAGGTCAAATATATAAAACCGAGATACTCCCATCTTTTTGATTTGAGGGCATCTCAGTTTTGGTAGCTTGATGGCGATGGGGTAGCAGCCTCTACAACAAAAAATGTACATATTTTTGTTGTAGAGGTTTCTTTAGCTGACTAGTTATATGAATAATTCATTATAAAAAAGTAGCCTGTATCTGATTGGGATATAGCGGATTTTAAATTTTTTTGAAAATAAAGTTGACATTCTCTCTACTCAGTCATACAATGTAGTTGTAATAAGTAATACTGAATAGCGTGATTTTAATCAAAAGCTATTCAGTAAAAATTCGCCTTAGTACTCTGTGATACTGAATATAAGTCAGACAGAATAGGGGGTAAAGGAGGATCATAACATGGAAAATTTAACTGAAATGCTGAAAGGTTCACTGGAAGGGTGTGTGCTGGAAATCATTAGCCGCCGAGAAACGTATGGCTATGAGATTACCCGCCACCTGAATGATCTTGGGTTTACCGAAGTTGTGGAAGGGACGGTTTATACTATCCTCGTACGATTAGAAAAGAAAAAGCTTGTGAATATTGAAAAGAAGCCATCAGATATGGGGCCGCCTCGTAAGTTTTATTCATTAAATGAGGATGGCCGTCAGGAGCTTGAACTGTTTTGGAAAAAATGGGATTTTGTATCTTCAAAAATTAACGTCTTGAAGTCAAACTAGCCTCATAATATAAAATGTTCCGGCTCATATTTGGAGAGTTTCTTGTTCTGCTTTATAAAAAAGGAGGAAAATAAGATGTTGGAAATGTTTAAAAAATTAATAGGTGATAAAAAAGAGTACAAAATGATGATGGCACGTGTTGGAGCACTGCCAGAGGATTATCAGTTTGTGTTTAAGAAAATTCAAAACTACATGTGGAATTTCTCAGCGGGTAATGGGATGGATATGCTGCACATACAGTATGAATTAATCGATTTGTTTGAAGCTGGTGCAGCGGAAGGCAGACAAGTGCTTGACATTACTGGGGAGGACGTAGCATCCTTTGCTGATGAACTAGTGGCAAACGCTAAAACGTATGTCTCTAAGTATCGTGAAGATTTGAATGAAAGTATTATGAAGAAATTGAGAAAAAAATAAATGCAATTAGTAATACCGACTGATTAGCTGGTTACAAATGTGAATTGCCGCCATCGCTATTCAGTTATATTTTTAAACTGCTACTAAGTAATACAGATTATCAGTGATACTAAATAGAGGTTATAGGTAACCTATTTTAATAAGGGGGAAAAAGTATGAGCAATGCAGCAATTTCTGTAAAAGGGTTAAAAAAATCTTTTAAAGATAAAGAAGTCTTAAAGGGAGTGGATTTTGAGGTGCAGCGTGGCTCCATTTTCGCGCTGCTAGGCTCAAATGGAGCGGGAAAGACGACAACGGTCAACATCCTTTCAACGCTAATGAAACAAGATGATGGTGAAGTAAGTATTTGCAGTTTTGACGTCCAACGTCAATCAGATCATGTTCGTCAAAGCATCAGTTTGACAGGACAGTTCGCAGCTTTAGACGGCATGCTTACTGGAAGGGAAAACTTGATAATGATTGCTAAATTACGTGGTGTTTCCAATCCCACTCAAGTTGCTGATAATCTACTTGCAAGATTTAGCCTGACTGATGCGGCCAACCAGAGGGCAGACCAGTATTCAGGTGGGATGAAGCGCCGACTTGATATCGCGATGAGTTTGATTGGGGCGCCAGCAGTTATTTTTCTTGACGAACCAACGACTGGACTTGATCCGGAAGCGCGGATCGAAGTGTGGGATACAGTCAAGGAACTTGCCGGCAGCGGCACAACGATCTTACTTACGACTCAGTACTTGGAGGAAGCAGAACAACTGGCGGACCGTATCGCTATTTTGCATGGCGGAAAAATCATAACGACAGGTACTCTTACAGAACTGAAAGAGATGTTCCCGCCAGCAAAAGTAGAGTATATCGAGAAGCAGCCGACGTTGGAAGAAATTTTTCTTGCGATTATCGGTAAAAAGGAGGAGATGTAAATGAAAAGCAAAACAGGGGTATTACTAGGGCGCTTAATGCGTAATATTATGCGTAGTCCGGATACAATTATTACAGTAGCAATTACACCGATTATGATGATGCTATTATTTGTTTACGTATTTGGCGGGGCTATAAAGACAGGGACGGATAACTACGTTAATTATTTATTGCCGGGAATTTTGTTAATGGCTATCGCATCCGGTGTGGCTTACACTTCTGTACGATTGTTTACGGATGTAAAGAGTGGGCTGATGGCACGTTTCATTACGATGCCTATTAAGCGCTCATCGATATTGTGGGCTCACGTTTTAACTTCTCTTGTTGCTAATGTACTTACTATCGTGGTGGTTATTCTTGTTGCGCTCTTAATGGGCTTTCGTTCTAGTGCAAATATGCTAGATTGGCTTGCGGTAGCGGGAATACTGGGGATGTTTACGTTAGCGCTAACATGGCTAGCCATCATTCCAGGACTGAAAGCGAAGTCTATGGAAGGGGCGACAGCTTACTCGTACCCGCTAATTTTTCTTCCATTTATTAGTTCAGCCTTCGTACCTACAGAAACGATGCCTAAAATTGTTCGTGCGTTCGCTGAGAATCAGCCTGTAACTTCGATCGTGAATGCGATTCGCGCCCTATTATATGAAGGGACTGTTGGCAACGATATTTGGACTGCACTGGCTTGGTGCGTAGGTATCATGATTATCTCTTACTTTTTCGCTAGCAAAGCATTTAAACGTCAGTTAGGGTAAGTGAATTAAGTCATCCGAAATTATATATATTTGAAAAAGCACGGGAGATTTTCCGTGCTTTTATTATTTGTTGCGCACTTATGGTAGAAAATATAGGAAACAGGTAACGAATTAAACTCAATATTTTGAGGTTTAACCGATCACTGCTTATGGAGAATATAAACATAACCGCTCTTGTAAATCGTTTAATATTTCTTCAGGCATTTCCCTGGTCGTAATATCTTTCCCTAGGAAAAGTAGCCAATTTGTTATCTCTGTCACTTCATCGGAATTGTTAACATTGATAAATGTTTTTAAAATGGCTGTGGATTGGTAAGGGTTTGTATAAGAAATTGAAATTTTTAAAGGATGGTATTTTTTGTACTGGGCAATCGCTTTTGGACCAAGTTCAAGTACAAGGTTAATTGCTTCGTCCTTCTTATTTAGTTTTTCTAAAATCTGTTTCTTATTTAACCTCTTTTTCGTCATGTACGGTTCGATATTGATGAGGTCATCGACAGGGAACATCATCTTCTTTTCCTCTTTTAAGTCAAATCCTTCAATAATCCAATGGCTTTTTTCTTGATAAAGGTGTAATAGATAAATGGGATAAGACTTGATTTCTTTCTCTTCTTTGGTTGTAATCAATAAATGACTATCCAAAAGAAGGATTTGGATGAGTTTTTCTAACATAGGGTGGGGTAGGTCAGAAAGCTCAAGTAGATCGGGATTATGAGGATTAGTCCCTTCAAAAAGTAAGAGTTGATTTAAAAGAACGAGGTCATCTTGCTGGGTTTCTGAAATGAGTCCTAGTAGTTTTTCGGCTAAAGATTGACGACTTTTTAAATAGGGAAGTTGTTGATTTCTTGTAGCCATAAAGGCAATAAAAAGAGCTTTGACTTCATTGTCAGTAAAGCGAACAACGGGCAGGATAGAATTATGCATGACAAAATATCCACCAGTTCTTCCAACTTCAGCGACAAGTGGCATGCCCATAGCTTCAATGTCTCTAATGTCTCTAATAGCTGTCGATCGTGATATGTTAAATTCTCGCATGATTTCAGTAATCGTAAAGTGGGAGCGATTGTTGATATACCGCATAATTGTATTAATCCGTTCAACTTTTTTCATTGGAGTCTCCTAAACAGTATCATTTTTTGACATGATTTAAAGATATTATAAACGTATCAGATGAAAAGATAAATCGTTTGATTCATTTTAAAAAAAGGAAGGTTTTGAATATGAAAAATTATACGATTGAAGAAAAAGATAGCTTTATTGTGTTAGGTATTGGAACTGAAATTAAGAGTGACTATACAAACTTTGCTGGAATAAATAAAGAAAAAGAAGACTTTTGGTCAGCTGTTAAAGAAGATGGAAGGTTGGACACTTTAAAAGCTTTAGCTACAAATGAATACATTTTTTCTGTGAGCGAAGCGGTGAATAATAAGATGATGTATTATGCTGGTGTCATGACAGAAGCACAAATAGAAGAAGAATCTAGAGTGATCCAGTTTCCGAAGGGAGAATACTTAGTAGTGAAAGGGGAAGACAAAACGGCTGAAGAGCTAAGTAATAAGCTGACTGGCATCGCCTTCGGTCAAGCTTTACGAGAAGCAACAGATTTTGCTTATGTTGGTGGACCGAATACAACGGTTGAGATGGGACAGAGAGACGGCTTAGTATTTGGTGAAATGTGGATTCCAGTTGTTAGGAAGTAAAGTGATAAAAGGTACGAATATGGAAAATAGAGGCTAACAATATTGAATTGTTGGCCTTTTTGACATAAATAAATTATTCATTCATATGCTGCTACACATTATGTTCTGATAAAATGGAATGAAAGGGAATTAATGTAAGGTGGTGGCAGGGTGAATAAAAAAAGGATATTTGAGCTATTCATAGTAGCGTTTATTTTTCTATTCCTTCATGTAAGCACATATACCAATGAAAAATTTAACGATAAATTGGGTTCCTTTACTTTCGTTGTTCTATTTCTTATCGTTTATATTAACGCTATATTTATAGAAAGGTATTTTGATGATATACAAAAGTGGGTTCGAAATATCACAATTTGTTTTGCTTTGTTAGTAGTTGCTGTAGTGTCACTGTGGATAGGGTATTTTTAAATCCTTGCTTAATTGATCTTTTCTTTCCTCAGTCATGATAAAATTTACAATAGGAAATTTTATGTAACATGAAGGGAGAAGGGTTATGGTTAGCTTTAGTACTTTGTTAGCTTTTGCAATTGTTTCACTTAGCATGGTTTGTTCACCAGGGCCTAATATGATTTATCTTATCTCTCGTTCCATTACGCAAGGGCGTATGGCAGGATTTATTTCTCTCTTGGGTATTATGCTCGGATTTGTAATTTATATAATCGCAACAATGTTCGGACTGACAGTTTTATTCCTTGCAGTACCCGCTGTCTACGAAGCAGTCAAGTGGGCAGGTGCTGCTTACTTGCTCTGGCTTGCCTGGAATTCGATAAAACCGGGTGCTACTTCTATTACGGAACCTCATACTATTTCTAATGAGCCACCACGGAAATTATTTCTAATGGGACTTATGACGAACCTTCTAAATCCAAAGATTGCTATTTTATATGTGTCACTGTTACCCCAATTTGAAGATCCTGAGAAGGGATCGTTGCTACTACAAGGTGCAGTTTTAGGCCTTACGCAAATCACTGTTAGTTTTATAGTCAACCTTCTAATTGTGTTTACAGCAAGTAAAATTGCTACATGGTTTGGCACACGCCCAACGTGGCTACGAGTGCAGCGTTGGCTTATGGCAAGTGTATTAATGGGGCTTGCTGTACGTCTTGCTTTTGAACGTCGACAGTAGGATTATCTTTAACATTTTGACGATCTTATTGAAATGATTCAAGTTAGTTATAAAAAATAGTAAAAGAAAACCATCAATTTGATTAATTTTTTAAAATTGATGGTTTTTATTTTTGAAACAAATATTTATTTTATAGAAAATATTTTTAGACCCCCATAAATTTTGTTGTTCCTTCGAATATGTATAGTGCAGAAAGCAAATGGAAGTAAAAGTGCACATCGGATACAGCATTGAAATATTTATAAAATTGCTAGATTAAATGAGGAAGCCGAAAGAAAAGGCTGAAATTACCAGCAATATAGAGAAGAGTTATTTAAAGATTGCAGATAAAATAGAAAAAGAGCAAGCAAAACAATATAAGAAATTAAATGAAAATGCAGATTTAGCTTTTGTATAAATAGAACAGAATAATCATTAAGAAAACGGTGAGAAAAGTCATTCTTGAAAAATATGAGCAACAGCAAGAAGACAAGCTTAAAGAAAAGTACTAAGAAAATGTGGTTAAATGGTCACTTTTTTAGTGACCATTTTGCTATGTGAAGGAGGCTGGGAGATTACAAGTGTTGAGTTTAGTAATGAAGATCTTAAGAAAACCAAAAATAGAAGATATCGTATGTAATATACAAAACAACGGAGAAGATAAGGAAGCTTTTATCTTACAGTATCAGCCGTTTATTAGAAAATCAATCTCGTCTGTCTGCCGTAGATATATTACAGAACAGGATGATGAATATAGTATTGGATTGTTTGCGTTTAATGAAGCAATTGAAAAATATTCATATAAAAAAGGGAAATCTTTTCTAGCGTTTGCTGATCTTCTTATAAAAAGAGATGTAATTGACTATATACGCAAGGAGTCTAAGCATAACCTTGTCTTTTTAAAAGAAGATGAGCAAGAGGAAATGTTAGAAATGCAAGTATCGCTTACGGAGTATATGAAAGAGATGGAAAATAGTAACCGTAAGGAGGAAATTCTTCATTTTCAAAGTGTGCTAGCTGAATTTAAAATCACATTTTCAGAGCTTGCTAAAGAATCTCCTAAGCATCGTGATACGCGCGAGCACCTAATAGAAATTGTGAAGATTATTATAAAAGAAGAGGAAATGATGGAAGAACTGTTCCGAAAGAAAAAATTACCGCTTAAACATATTGAACCGCGTGTTAGAGTAAGTCGTAAAACGTTGGAGCGACATAGAAAATATATCATTGCAATGTGTATTATCTTCGCAAATAACTATACATACATTCTTGATTATATAAGGGGAGGGAAGCATGTTGAATAAAGGAATTGTGATGGATATAAAAAAACATAGCGTAGTTGTTTTAACGCCAAATGGAGAGTTTATTACGTGTAAAAGAAAAGGGGATTCTTGCGTGATTGGAGAGGAAATCTCGTTTGAAGAACAAGAACAAAGAACATCGCGTTTTTCAATCCCTTATTTCTTAAAGCCGGCATCATTACTTGTTGCTTGTTTTCTATGTGTGCTGTTCTTTTTCTACAACCAACCGGAAGAAAAAGTATTTGCCTACGTCTCAGTGGATATAAATCCAAGTTTAGAGGTGAGCGTAACAAAAGATTTTCGTGTTATAGATTTGCAAGCTTGTAATGATGATGGAAGGCATATTTTAAAAGAATTGAAGCAATGGGAAAACAAACAATTGCAAGAAGTAATACGTACGATTATAAAGCAAAGTCAAGAAGATAAGTATTTAACAAATGATAAGCAAGTTATGCTAACAGCTGTTGCAAAGGATAAGTCACTAGCACCAAAGTTGGAAAAGGTAATGAAAGAATTAAAGAAAGAATATGAGCTAAAACATATTACAGTCGAATATCAAAATAGTACGATGCAAGTACGAGAGAATGCTAAAAAAGCTGGAATTGGCACAGGTTTTTATATAAAGCAAGAGAATGAGAAGAATAAATCGCTTACGCCTCCTTCCACGCCGTCTAATCAAGTGGAAAACGAAGAAGAGGTGCAATCGCAGCCGGAGGCATCTCCTGATGTATCACCGAATTGGTCTCCTGTAAAAGAAAAAAAATATGAGAAGCCAGAGCATGAAGAACAAAAGAAAACAGAGGAACAGCCATCTAGGCAAATAAAAGAAAATAATGGACAACAGCAAGGAAACAACAGTAGAGGATCTCAGCAAGAAAATAGAGGGAATCAACAGGAGAATAACGGTAGAGGATCGCAACAAGGAAATAAGGGGAATCAGCAAGGGAACAACGGTAGAGAATCGCAACAAGGGAATAAGGGGAATCAGCAAGGGGACAATGGAAGAGGATCGCAACAAGGGAATAATGGAAATCAGCAAGGGGACAATGGAAGAGGATCGCAACAAGGAGATAAGGGGAATCAGCAAGGGAACAACGGTAGAGAATCGCAACAAGGAAATAAGGGGAATCAGCAAGGGAACAACGGTAGAGGATCGCAACAAGAAAATAATGGAAATCAGCAAGGGGATAATGGAAGAGGATCGCAGAAAGAAAATGATGGAAATCAACAAGGGAACAATGGGAGGGGGTCTCAACAAGAAAATAGAGGCCACCAACAAGGAAATGAAAAGAAGAATCAATAGAATATGGAAGTGAGAGATTCAATTCAAAGCTAAAAGGATTTATCTCGCTATTGTGGGCAGTAAAACTCCCATCTCTAATTTTGGCTGGGGCAAAGAAGTTAGATAGGAGTTGGGCTGCTTATAAATACCCAATTGGTGAGGGCTGATTAAAGTTGCATTTTATTATTCTATAGTTCTATTAAGAAGGAGTATGTGAAAAATATAATGGAGAAAAACATTCAACAAGAGAAAGGTAAATCAAAACCTATTTTTTATGATCCTAAAGGAAGGAGGAACATAGCTTTTATCTCGTTTCTATGTATCTCAATAGTTAGCGTAAGTAGTGTATTTTATTTTTTCTTTCAAAGTATTTTTTCAACACCAGAAATTCCAAATATGAATCCTACTGTAAAGCAAGATACGAAACTTGTACCAATTAATCAAAAACTTAGTGACGAGCAGTTAAAGAAGGAAGAATTCAAACCAAATACCGAAATGAAGGGTAATAAAAATTTGGTGAATTCGATGAACGATAGTGAACAACCAAAAGAAGTGTATGGTTTTTATGTGAATTGGGATAAAAATAGTACAGCGTCTTTAAAAGAAAATATCAATTCATTAACCACATTAGTACCAGAATGGTATCATTTAAAAGAAGATTTAACGATTAGAAGTGAGATAAAACCTGAGATTGTAAAACTAGCGCAAAAAAATCATGTGAAAATTATGCCGTTGCTTACTAACTATAGAGAAGAAGCTTCTGGCCCTGACAGTGAGCTTATCCGTAAGTTACTGAATTCTCCGAATGATGCGAAGACGAAGTTTATTAATGATTTAGTAGGCCAAGTTAAAAAGAGTCAGTTTTCAGGTATTAATATTGACTTTGAGGCCGTACCTGAAAGTGATAGAGAAAACTTAACAAATTTTATGAAAGAACTTACTACGGCCTTTCATAAACATGATTTGCTCGTCACACAAGATGTTCCAGCTAATGATAAGGCCTTTGATTATGGTGCGTTAGCAAAAGTAATAGATCGAATGATTGTAATGATGTACGATGAGCACTATGGAGCGGGGGAACCAGGCCCGATTGCTTCAAATAAATGGTTCCAACACACATTAAAAGAACTGAATATTCCGTCTAATAAACTTGTAGTTGCTTTCGGTAACTATGGATATGATTGGGAAGTAAATAGTAAAAAACCTGCGAAGTCTTTAACTTTTTCAGAAGTTATGACAATGGCTCATGATTCTAATATGAAAATTCAATGGGATAACATGAGTGGAAATCCTTATTTTAGATATAAAACAGGAGAGAAAGATCATACTGCTTGGTTCTTAGATAGTGTTACTCTCTATAATCAAGTGAAAATCGCAATGGAAAACAATGCTAAAGGGTTTGCATTATGGAGATTAGGAGCAGAAGACCCTACAATATGGAAAGTTTTAAAAAATCCGATTGGGGTACAAAAAAATCCTGATGCATTACATAAAATTACTAGTTTAGATGAAGTGAATTATGCTGGACAAGGTGAAATTTTACAGATTGAGAATGAAAGAGAAAATGGGTTGAGAGATTTTAAAATAGGAAAAGATGGTTATCTTACAGATGAAGTATATAGATCATTACCATCTACATACGAAGTGCAACGATATGGAAAACCGAATGGGAAACAAGTAGTATTAACATTTGATGATGGGCCAGACCCGAAATATACACCGGAAATTTTAGATATATTAAAAGAGAATAAAATAAACGCTGCTTTTTTTGTACTTGGTGAAAACGCGCAACTAAATCCTAGTATTGTGAAAAGAATATACGATGAAGGGCATGAAATTGGCAATCATACTTTCAAGCATCCTAATGTCGCTGATACGTCTTTACTACGAACAAAATTAGAACTTAATACGACGCAACGTTTAATTCAAGAAATAACTGGACATTCTACGGTTTTATTTAGACCGCCATATGAAGCCGATGCTAACCCGGATTCATCAAATGAAATATTGCCTATTTTGCGTGCACAAAATATGAACTATACAATGGTAGCAGAAAAAGTTGATCCTGAAGACTGGGCAACACCATCAACAAATGAATTAGTAAAGCGTGCTCTTACTCCCGTTTATAAGGGAGCGGGAAATATTGTTCTACTACATGATGCGGGAGGGAATCGTACCCATACGGTAGAAGCGCTTCCGGTTATTATTAAAGAACTTAAAAAACATGGATATAGTTTTGTAACAATTTCAGATTTAATGAATAAAGAACGAGATGAAATTATGCCTCCTGTTTCTTCTGAAGGAAAGCAATATTTACTTTACAATAAAGCTGTCTTTTCAGGAACGGGATACTTTAAACGTATATTAACAACTATTTTTTATATTGCCATTGGATTAGGTATTTTTCGATTCTTATTCTTAATTTATTTTGCATGGAAGCAGAAAAGAAAAACGCTATCTCGTTGCATTAATTCGTCCTATCAACCTTTTGTTAGTGTTGTCATAGCAGCATATAATGAAGAAAAGGTGATAGCCAAGACGATTCGCTCAATTTTGGATAGTAATTATAGAGAGTTTGAAGTTATTGTTGTGGATGACGGATCGACAGATGGTACATTAAAAGTAATGCAAGAAACATTTTATAAACACCCTAAAATTCGTTTCATTCAGAAAGAAAACGGCGGGAAATCATCGGCAATGAACCTAGCGTTTCAACAATCGCGAGGAGAGATCATTGTCACTTTAGATGCGGATACTATTATTGCGCAAGACGCTATTTCTCTCATGATTAGACACTTTGAAGATCAGAATGTAGCGGCAGTTTCAGGTAATGTCAAAGTGGGGAATAGACGAAACTTGTTAACTACTTGGCAACATGTTGAGTATATTACAGGGTTTAATTTAGAACGTAGAGCTTTTGATGAGTTAAATTGTATTACAGTAGTTCCAGGAGCTATTGGGGCATGGCGTAAAAAGAATGTAGTGGAATCTGATTATTTAAGTGAAGATACATTGGCAGAAGATACGGATCTTACTATTACATTTTTACGTCAAGGGTATAGAATTGTATATGAAGAAAAGGCGTATGCTTATACGGAATCACCTGAAGATGTGAAAAGTCTCATTAAACAGCGATATCGTTGGTCATATGGTACACTCCAATGTCTTTGGAAACATCGAAAAGCATTGTTTAATACAAAACATAAAACGTTAGGATTTATTGCATTGCCTAACATGTGGTTATTCCAATATGTTCTGCAATTCATTGCTCCTTTTGCAGATATATTAATGATTATGGGGCTATTTAGTAGTGATCCACTAAAAGTTTTAGGATTTTATTTTGTATTCTTTTTAATGGATCTATTCGCATCTTTGTTTGCATTTAAATTAGAGGAAGAGAATCCGAAACCACTAGCATGGTTAATTTTACAACGCTTTATTTATCGTCAATTTATGACTTATGTTGTCATTAAATCTATATTCTCATCAATTCGAGGAGTAGCGGTAGGGTGGAATAAGCTAAAGAGAATGGGAAGTGTTAAACATTCTACGGAACATAAGGAGGCATCTTAAGAGAACAGATTATCTGTTCTCTTTTTCATTGATTTTAGTTAGATGAGTGTAGAATAGATACGTTTTTATCTATAAGGGGATTTTTATTGATTACTGATAGTGAGACATTATGTTAAGATACTCCTTTAGTTTCGGGGAAAAGTTTTTTATATTTTTTTTAAAATGACGGACATAAAATCGTATATACCTTCGAATTATATATGTGGATAACATAAATATGTATATAAAAGGGGAGAAAAAACATGAAAGAAATGTATGAAGAAATCACTGAAATATTGAAGGTATTAGCACATCCTGTCCGCTTATCATTAGTAAAAATAATGCTTGCAAAAGGTCCTATTAACGTAACGACAATGTATGAAATGTTACAAATGCCTCAAAGTACAATTAGTCAACATTTATCTAAACTAAAAGCTACGAAAGTCGTTACAGGTACTCGGAAAGGGTTAGAAATTTATTATGAGGTAACTGACAATCGCACAAAATCAATATTAGCATGTTTAGTTTAAATACTGATTGTCTAGATATTAAGAAGAGGATGCTAAAGTAATTCTATGACTACAATTTTTAAGATTTTATACAAAAGTAATATGTATAAGTGTATGTGGTTTTCTTACTAACATAAGTGTATGTAGACTGGTTATTAATTTGTTATACTTCTTAATTAGATTATTTTATTTCATAATATTGTATGATCTTCACCTTGTTAAATTTAATATTATTTTATTAAAAATTAGTAAGGTGAAAGATTATTTATGTACACATGAAATATTTTATAAAGAGTACGACTTTACTCCAAAGTTACATTTTTAGTTTTTTATCTATAGATCTAATACTAAAGGGAAAATAACTGAAATATAAATGTAATTGAAAGGAGTGGAGTAACAATGGAGGTAAGCCTTTTTTTAGGATTTTTTTGGGGGTGGATAACGGTTATCATCTCAGGAATACTTTTTGTGCGACCATCTATACTACGTGAACTGAAAAAATTAGTGGTAGAAGACAGAGGATTTGGAATTATGTATGGCTTTCTATCAATTTTCCTCGGGTTAGGTACGGTTATCCTACATAATGTTTGGACACTTAATTGGCAGGGACTTATTACACTTATTGCATGGCTCGCACTATTAAAAGGGATTTATGTAATTGCATATCCTGAACCATCCAAGAAAACCGATTTTGAAGTAAGGGTACTATCTACTCGTATAGTGCTTGCTATCCTTGGTGCTTTATCTTTATGGATGCTTATAATACTTTATATGAAATAGAGACAAATATTTATGATCATGAGAGTATGTAGGTGGGGAGTTTTGGGTAGCCCTTTGGAACGGGATGTTATAGTTAGCTGTAAATTTAGTGTTTCTTCCCTTGTAGATATGTTTTTATAAATAGTGAGATGGGCAAAACGAAGAGAGTCCTAAATAAATAGGATTCTTTTCGTTTTATAAAAGTGAATTTATCTTGTATTACTAATACAATTGATAATCATTTTTCCGGACTATTCGCAGTTATCTACCTTGGTATACTTAATATCGGCTATGTGACCATCTGGTCGAATCAAAATGGTATCTATATTTTTAACTCGGAATCTTGTATTTCTCCTACAACTATCTTTATGTGCGAATCAATATTCATTTTATTTATCTTATCTATATAAGAAGGGTGAATTAATAAAATAAATTTACCATCTTTCATTAATTCAAAGAGTTTATAACTTTTCTTATTTTGAGAAGAAATAGTGAGATTTGTACATCTTTTTCCTATCAATGGATGCCTATCTGTATCGTGCATCGACGAATACATAACCCCTAAACCACTTACTCTTTCAGATAAATCGTGATTTACCTCGGGGTATGTAAGCAAGTGCGAAAATAACTCCCTTAATTCCATTCCTGCGTTTGAAAAGTTTATCATTAATTGTTCTTGCGCTTGTACTTCCTTGAAAAATTGTTTTCCCACAGCATGTCGTTCAATATGATAACTTTCTAATAGGCTTTTATATTTTTTTTGTTTTATTGCGAGTCCTAATTTCCAGCCTATATTAAAAGCATCTTGTAAACCTACATTCAAACCTTGTCCTCCAGCAGGGAAATGAATATGTGCTGCATCCCCTGCTAAGAATACACGCTTATGTTGATAAGTATTTGCTAATTTGGTTGCATTGCCAAAACGAGAAAGCCATATTGTGCTCTTAATTTGAAGATGTTCACCTGTAATACTATAAATACTATCTATAAACTCCTTTTCTGTAACAGCAACATGAACGGGTATTGTCTGATTCTTAGGATCAACAATTGCAAAACGAAATACATCAGGTGCAATAGGCACCATTATTAATATCCCATTTATATTAGAAGTAGATAAAAATGGAGTATCTGGTATATTTTCTAAAATAACATCGCCTAATATAGCAGTAGTTGTTGTGTTTGTTCCATTAAACGGTATATTTGATAATTCACGTACTACACTTCTTGCTCCATCAGCTCCTATTACATATGGAACTTCTATTTTATATATTGTGTCTCTTTGTTCTATTTCTAGTTGTACGAATGTTTCATACTGTTTTAAGTCTTTCAGAGTATGCCCACGTTTAATGTCTACACCTAATTCCAATGCACGTTCTTCTAATATTTCTTCTGTAATAGATTGGGGAATAAAAAGTGTATATGGAAAATCAGTATCTAAATTTTTAAAGTTTAATCTTGTATCTAAGGCAGCAAAATGACTTGTATCTAATTTCTTACCTCTAGATAAAAATCGATTTTCAATGCCTCTCATGGCCATCAATTCCAGTGAGCGGGGGTGTAGTGTTAGTGCTCTAGAATTTCGTACTCGATCTAATCTTCTCTCTAAAACAATAACTTTTACGCCTTGAATAGCTAATTCGCATGCTGCCATAAGTCCAACTGGACCACCACCAACTACCGCTACATCATAATAATTTTCCATGTCATGCCCTCCATTTATTTAAGTGACTAAGAGCTAATGTAAAAAATTGTGAAAGTTATCTATTGTACGTATATAATTATACTTCATTTTAGTTTCCTTGGAAACTAAAATGAAGTTCCTTGGAAAAGTCTACATAGTAAATGTGGAATTAAAGGTATATAGCGTGTCTGCAGCTTCTTCTGCTTGTACTATTGGTGTTAAAAAGCCTATCGAGTTCCTTCTGGGAGTTGTAAAGGGTTTTCCACTATTCGTAGTTGGAAGGAAATGGTAGTGGCTTTAACTCCACTTCAAATAATTCGCTTTCAATTTCATTAAGTGCATACATTGATACAGGATATGGAGAGGTATTAGATAAGACTTGTGATGAAAGAAGCTCTCCTGATGAGGAGTAAAATGTAACAAACACTTGTGAAAATGGAGGGGCCATAATAATTACACGGTCAGTTTTTTGTAACGTATTAACCAACTCCAAAATAATATAGTTTTATAAAAATCAAAAAATAGATGAATGTAAAGAGATTATTATGGATACTTTTCCAATAGTGAATTAAGAAAATTAATAAACTCTTTACTCCATTGTAAACAATTTAAGAGCACACATTTATGCGTGCTCTTAGAATAGAAAGGTAGTTTTCTATGAGTAGGGAGTCCCCATACAATAAAATATGCTTGTCCAATTTAAATGTGAGAAGTTTTTTAATAAAAACGCTATTTGGTAAGTCTATGTAAAAAAATGTCTTGTACAGGCACTCTTTGCAAAGTGTGTTGTCTACTGTCGTGATTTTTGAAAAGCGATGAGAGCTATTAGCTAACTTATAAAACTAGCTAGTAAGCTCCTAAAAAAGAAACCCCACCGACCAGTTACTAGGGTGATAGTTAAGAAAAAGATTGGTATTAAAATAATCATTATTAAAGATGTTTCTTTATATGAAGTGAATCCCTAAAACAGGACATATTTCAAAACACCTAAACTCTCTATTGCCTAAATTCTTTAGGTAATAGAGGGTTTAATTTTTCTTGAATTCGCACACAATTGTAGCCCATTTGTCACTTATGATTGCTGTTAATTATATGGAGCATGTAGCAATAGGATTGAAGAAAGTCCCGATATTTGTGCATATTCCACTTCAGATTATTATATCGGTAATTTTTATTTGTTATTGTTATAATTCGCAAAAGGATACATTCATAGGGGGATATTTTAAAAGATTAGTGGTAATCAATATATAGTGTCAAATGCAGTGATGATGTTTTACTATGACTATGAGATAGCCTGTATTTTTCTAGGCATAATAAAACCACATCCCAAATTGTTGACTATATGTCTAACAACAACTAGGATGCGGTTCAATTAATAAAAAGTGTCTGAAGGAAATATAAGGTAAAAAGTATAGGATACTTTTGTTATAAAGAGTATTTATAGATGAATGTTATTGTTTTTTACTTCTGAAAGATTTGGGGTTCTAAATTACGAGTTGTTGGAGTACCTCTACTATAACATTTCAGTAGAAATATTGAACCACTAATATGAATGTAGAAGATTTAATAAAGACGGTAATGTTCTGTTAGTCATGTAATCTTTTCATTTGATGGTCTTTTCCCCATTCAAATAGTTCATCCATAATTTGCATTAAAGATTTTCCATGTTCGCTTATTGTGTACTCAACCTTTGGTGGTACTTCTTGATATACAGTACGATGGATAATCCCATCAGCCTCAAGTTGCCGAAGTTGCTGTGTGAGAACTTTTTGTGTAATGTTTGGAATTTCTCGTTTTATTTCATTGGTTCGCATTTTTCCATCCGCCAAAACACATAAAATATAAATTTTCCATTTTCCACCGATCACGTCGAGTGTCGTTGCGATTGGGCAATTATCATTTTGATTCATATAACACCTCCACAGGTACTTTAAGGTTCCTATAGCACTTTAAAGTACGTACTTTTCAATTATATGTGACTCACTCATACTAATACGTAAAGGATTGAATAATTTAAAAAGGGGATGGAAGATGATGAGAACACTTGTAATTGTAGCACACCCTGATATTGAAAAATCAAAAATTAATAAAAGATGGATCGAAGAACTTGAGAAACATTCGGATGAAATAACGGTGCATGAATTATATAAAGCGGCACCGAATTGGGAGTTTAATATCGAAGAAGAGCAAAAGCTATTAGTAGAACATGACAGATATATATTTCAATTTCCGCTTTATTGGTACAGTTCACCACCATTATTAAAAAAATGGTTTGACGATGTATTAACATATGGATTTGCGTACGGATCAAAAGGAGACAAAGTGAAAGGGAAAGAATTTGGTCTAGCTATTTCTATAGGTGGATTAGAAAAAGACTATGAAAATAGCGGAATTACAATGGAAGAGTTAACGAAACCATTTCAAGCTACTTGCTTATATACAGATATGAAATTTATACCTTCATTTTATTTATATGGTGCCGAATATAAATTAAGTGATGAAGAGATTGATAAAAGTGCACCTGAGTACGTACGATATGTGATGAATAAGGAGTATTCTAATATATAAGAGGAAATAGCCATTTACTTGTTAAGTAGATGGCTATTTTTATTAAATTTATATTCACTAAGTGTAATCTTTAGTAAATTAATAGTTAATCTGGTAAAATAAAAAACCTAACATATATAAAGGGGAGTTTTACTTGAGAACGATGCAAAAATTATTACAAAAAAGAGCAATGCAATCACCAAATTTGGAAGCGCTTGTAGGGGGAGAGAAAAGGTATTCGTTTCAGCAGTATAATGAACGAGTAAATCAGCTTGCACACTATTTGCTACATAACGGTGTACAAAGAGGGGATCGTATTGGAATACTATGCAAAAATAATCATCCGTTTCCAAGCGTTATGATGGCAAGTTTAAAAATTGGAGCTGTATGTATTCCGCTAAATCATCAGCTTACTGCTTTTGAATTAGAAACGATTGTAAAAGAAGCAAAATTAAAAGTGTTAGTTATTGATGAAGAATTTAAAGAAGTTTTATTAAAGATTGATGCTGTTAAAGAAATCTCTTATGTAATTAAAACGACAGAAGAAGGTTTTGGTTCATTTGAATTAACATTACAAGAACAGCCAATGACAGAACCGAACGTAGAAGTTCATGAAGAGGATGATGCGATTTACTTATTTACTTCAGGAACGACTGGACAGGCGAAAGCATGTGTTATTGGACATAAAAACTTACATCATTATTTTGCTGAGATTGCAGGACAAAGAGAAATTCCAGCAGGTGAGCGCTTTTTATCCGTGCATCCATTGTTTCATATGAGTGGCGTGCTTTCTATTTTAAATTGTATTTATCATGGCGTTACGATGATATTCTTAGCTGATCCGAATCCTACTCTTATTTGGGATAAGATTGAAGAAGAGAAAATTACGACAATGCTTGCATTCCCGGCTGTTTATAGCTACATGCTTGATGAGCTAAATAAAAAAGAACGTAACATTTCGACTTTTAAAGTAGCGCAAAGTGGTGGTACAAAAGTGCCAGAAACACTCATTCAAAAATATATGGAAAAAGGAATATATATGGTGCAAGGCTATGGTAGTACGGAAGGTTGGGTTGTAACTTCTTGGCATCCAATGATGGGGAAAGAAAAGATGTCTTCTGTAGGAAAAACGCTTAAACATGTAGAGCTGAAAATTGTTCATCCAGAAACAGGTGATGAACTAACAACAAATGAAGTTGGCGAAATTCATGTAAGAAGTCCATACATGTTTAAAGGATATTGGAATAATGAAAAGGCGACAAAGAAGGTAGTAAAAGATAATTGGTTTAACATGGGCGATGCTGGCATGATAGATGACGACGGATTCCTGCATATTATGGGAAGATATAAAGACGTTATCATACGCGGTGGTGACAACGTATATCCAGATCAAGTAGAAGATGTCATTCATGAAATACATGGTGTTTTAGAAGTTGCAGTAGTTGGGGTTCCAAATGACTTTTGGGGAGAGATTCCGACAGCGTACATTGTAAAAGACATGCAAACGTCTTTAACAGAAGAAGAAATTATGCAGCACTGTAAAGAAAAACTAGCAAGTTATAAAATACCCGAAGTTGTATTTATGGACAAATTACCGAAAAATGCTTTAGGAAAAGTGTTGAAGAGGGAATTAAGGGAAGATGTACTTGTAAAATAAAAAGTGATTAGATGATAAGGAATCCAGTTATGCAGTGAGAGCATGACTGGATTTTTGTTTGTAAGGAACATAATAATTTACTAGATTTTGTATTTTGTGTAAGATAATAAAGAATATTCAATTAATAATTCGAGGATGAGAGGTAAATGAAGCTACCATTATTAGAAGTAGAAACAGAGAGACTTATGATCCGTCCGTTCCAAAAAGATGATTATGAAAGTTGGTTAGATGGATTTAATAAGAGGCTGCCATCTCAATATAAATACGATGATGGTTATCATGACATGTCGTCTTCAACAAAAGAATGGTTCGCGGAATGGATAAGAGGTTTTGATGAAGCAGCACATCGAGATGAGATGTATGTATTAGGTATTTTTCGTAAAGAAGACGGGGCTAATATTGGAAAGCTAGAGCTAATAAAAATTTTACGTATAGATTATCAATGGGCGATGATGGGGTATTCCATACATAATCAATACTGGAAAAATGGATATGGTGTTGAAAGTGTGAAAAACGCGTTATCGTTATTTTTTAATAGTCTTCATTTTCATAGAATTGAATTACATATACGTGTTGATAATGAGCCATCCGTTCATCTCGCGGAAAGAGCAGGCTTTTCTTTTGAATGTAAGAGAGAGGCTTTTTCTTTAGAGAAGGATAAGTGGATGGATTTTCTTATTTATTTTAAAAATAAGGAGATGGATATATGAGAGTTCTAATTACAGGTGGAAATCGCGGTTTAGGGTTACAGTTAGTCAAAGTATTTCATGAAAATGGGCATATCGTTTATCCGTTAGTTAGAACTGAAGTTGCGGTAACGCAATTGAAGCAAATATTTAGTTGTAGATGTTTTCCTATATTGGCAGACTTATCGATTGATGAGAGTACGGAGCAAATTAAGAACCAGCTTAAGGAATATACGGAGCATATTGATCTAGTTATAAATAACGCTGGAATTACTGGAAAGGAGACTGAGATTTTACATACAAATTCAGAAGAGTTAACCGACTTATTTAATATTCACTGCTTAGGCGTAATTCGAGCTGTAAAAGGTACATATGTGGCTTTAGCTAAATCAGATCATCCGAGAATAATAAATGTGTCCTCTCGGTTAGGATCACTACATAAAATGGCGAACAAAGAGTTTCCGCAAGGACAGTTCTCATATTCCTATCGAATTGCTAAAGCTGCACAAAATATGTTAACACTCTGCTTACAACAAGAGTTTGAGGATAAAGGAATTCGTGTAACTGCTATTCACCCTGGAAAATTAAAGACTGACATTGGTGCTTTTGATGCGAATATGACTCCGGCTGAAGGAGCGCAAAATATATATGATTGGGTAATAGATTCAAATGAGGGTACTTCAGGGAAGTTTATTGAGCCAGGTGTGGGGGAATTGAAGTGGTAAAGTATGATCTTATAAGTATTCAATAACTATTTGGATTTTCATGGAGAATATGAAATGGTTTGCTACACATAAGTACAATTGGATAAAAAAAGAAAGTCCAGAATACATCCGGACTTTCATTATCTGTTCAACACTTCAATATACGAAGCATCTCCAGTTGTTCTTAAAGCAGAGCGGAAATTGTTGTTTTCTAACGTTTTAGCGACTTGTTGTAACTGCTGTGCATCATCATGATGGATAAGTAGGCTGTCGGCACCGCTTTCTTCTATATGAATGTGTTCGACATTTCCAATAGCATCATGTACAGCTTTTAAAAATTCAGGTTTCATATTGTCCTCCTATATGTATGTAACGTTGTTGTTAGTATTTCCTTATTTTTGAAATATAAAAGTAAATGAATTTTTGTTATATTAAGATTTTGGAAGGGGTTTCCTATTTGTTTGTCAAATAGTAGTAAAGTTGTCTTTTGAATTAAGGGAATCTTCGGAATTAAAGGGTGAGGGAATGAATATTTCAATAATTGCTACACAACTAGTTAAGGAGAAAGTTATTTCACATGATCCAAATAGCGTAAAAGTGCTGAATGGAGGAACGACAAGTACTGTATATTTGTTGGATGAAAAATATGTAGTAAAGCTGAATGAAGCGGAAGTAATATGTGAAGAAGCTCATTTTCTTTCTTTTTATGAGGGGAATACATTATTTTCAAAGCTTTTGTATAAGGAACCTTTACATACATATATTGTGTATTCTTTCCTTGAAGGGAGTACGTCGTGCGAACAAGGACATAAACGAAGTACGCTTAGAACACTTGTAAAAGAAGTTATCAATAAGTATAAAATTGTTCCAGAGGCAGAAGGCTGGGGATGGAAAGAAAGTCCGGTTCAATGTTGGAATGAATTTTTAACGGCAAATGTAATGGAAGCTTATGAAAATGTAAGACGTTACATAAGTGAGGAAGATTATAGAATTGTTCTTAAACTAGCAAATAGGGACGCCGGAGTAAATCAGCCATTTTTATTACATGGTGATTTCGGATTTCATAATTTTATATTCCAAGAGAATGAGCTGTATGGAGTAATTGATCCATTACCAGTGCTAGGAGATCCTATATATGATTTAATTTATGCATTCTGTTCAACTCCTGAAGATATAACAAAAGAAACGATTGATTATGTGATGAAACAATGTGTATTTCATAAAACAGAACGAGATTTATACGAGGAAATAGTAATAGGATTATATTTGCGTATAGATACATGTTTGAGACACCACCCGAAAGATTTAGAAGATTACTTAGTAGCTTGGCGTTATTGGATGGGCGAAATTGAGCCGGCTTTATAGTACAAATAGTTTGGGGGAGATAGTGAAATGAACATAGCAGAAGCAAAACGAGATTTAGCACAAAGAACGAAAAAAGGATTTCCAGTTATAATAGCTGGTATTTTATTTTGGGTTGTAGCGAGTATAACGGGTGTTCTTCTTTCAGAAAAGCAAGTTGTGTGGGTGTATTTAATTGGTATGGGTTGTGTGTTTCCTTGCGGCCTAATGATAGCTGCCATATTAAAAATTGATATGTTTGCGAAAGGAAATCCGCTAGGGACTTTAGCTGGAGTAATTGGTGGGATAAATGTATTAAATATTCCGTTTGTATTACTTGCCTATTTTCAATTTCCAGAGTGGTTACCTTTCGTAGTAGCGATGTTAATAGGTGTTCATTTTGTACCGTACGTTTGGATTTATGAAAGTAAAAGTTATGGTTTATTGTCAGTAGGGACTATATTCGTAACGTCAGTTTGCGGGATTCTTTTTGCAGACAATGGATTTACTGTAATTCCATTGTCAGTTACAGCAGTCTACTTACTAACTCTAATAGGTTTATTAATTGAAAATAAAAAAATAGATCATTATCAACAAAAATCAGCTTAATAAAAATATAGGGATAGGGGGAATTAGTATGAAAAATTTCGTTTGTACAACGTGCGGCGTACAGTATGCAGCGAGTGTGGAAGAACCGGTAAGTTGTGTTATTTGTGATGAGGAGAGACAATATGTGAATCCGAAAGGGCAATCTTGGACGACTTTAGAAAACTTGCGAACGAGTGATACATATAAAAATGAAATAATTGAAGAAGAGCATGGACTTTATAGCATTACGACAAAACCAAAATTTGCGATCGGTCAAACGGCATTTGTCATAAAAACAGGTTCCTATCGTTTATTATGGGATTGTATTACTTATTTAGATGAAACGACAATTGAGAAGATAAAAGAGTGGGGCGGGTTAGATGCGATTGCACTATCTCATCCTCATTATTATTCAACGCAAGTCGAATGGGCAGAAACGTTTGATGTACCAATTTATATACATGAAGACGATAAAGAGTGGGTAGTACGCCCGAGTAGTCGTATTATTTACTGGTCTGGCGAGTCTTTACAATTAGCGGACGGAATTACTATTCATCGTCTTGGAGGACATTTTAGCGGTGGTTCTGTATTATATTGGGAAGAAGGAAATGATGGGAACGGTATTTTATTAACAGGTGATATTATTCAAGTTGTAGCGGATCAGCAGTGGGTGAGTTTCATGTACAGCTATCCGAACTTAATTCCATTGCCAGCGAGAAAAGTGGAGGAAATGGCGAATCGAGTGAAGCCATTACAATTTAATCGTTTATATAATGCTTTTCACGGAGTAGTGAAAGAGAATGCAAATGAGGCAGTGGAACGTTCTGCTGAAAGGTATATTAAGGCGGTAGAAGGAAAGTTATTTCGTACGTAAAAGGAGATTTAGCTCTATGAAAACGTTAGTATGCTTCGGTGATAGTATTACAGCTGATGAAATATTTTTTGATGGAACGCCGAGGTTAACACCGCGTTTGCAGGAGATGTTTTCAAATTGGAAGGTGGTAAATGCGGGGGTTCCGGGTGATAATACGTTCGATGCGTTACATAGGGTTGAAGATGATGTACTATCACATAAACCAGACTTTGTAACAGTTTTTCTTGGTACGAATGATTCGGTATTATTTGATCCAGTACCATTACAAGTATACAAAGACAATTTAGAGAAGATTGTAAGTATGATTTTACCAGAAAAAGTATTACTTATTAGTCCTGCACCAGTTGATGAAGAACGCCAGCATAATAGAACCAATAAAGTACTTGGTCAGTATGCAGACGTAGTAGAGGAAGTGGCGAAGGAAACAGGAAGTTATTTTCTAAATTTATATGCTGAAATGATTCAAGAGCCTCATTATAAAAGATTAGTAGAAGATGATGAAAAAGACGGTTTACATTTTGGCCGACAAGGTTATGAATATGTAGCGGAGTTAATTGGTAAAAAGTTAAAAGGGATTTTGTAAGAAGCAAAGTGTGCGCGCTTTGCTTTTTTGTTCGCGTATTTCCTCCTACAATGTTGCTGTGTTCAATGCAGTAGCTTTTATTATGCTAAACATGTAGGAAAGAAATGAATAAAGTGGAATATAATTTGTTTCGCTAATGGAATGCATCCAAGACTTAACAGTTGATTAATTGAACTGTAAAGTTTAAAATTACAGTATAGTTTTTAGAAGTGAGTTGCCATCGTTTGTAAAAAACAGATAAATTAAATATTCTCGAATAAATAATATAACGTGTATTTCATTCTAAACTGTAATTTTTTTTAATACATTTCAATAATCTATATAATAATTTTAAAAAGTAAAGGAGTGTGTAAAATATGGTGGTTTTATATACGACAGCAAGCTGTAGTTCATGCCGAAAAGCAAAAGCATGGCTTGAAGAACATCAAATTGATTATACCGAAAAAAATATCGTATCAAATTCTCTTACAGTCGATGAGCTTAAATCCATTCTCCGTTTAACTGAAGATGGTGCTACTGAAATTATTTCAACTAGATCTAAAACTTTTCAGGAATTAAATATAAATATTGAGGCGCTTTCGCTTAATGAGTTTTATAAATTAATAATTGAGTATCCTCAAATGTTACGTCGTCCAATTATGCTGGATGAAAAAAGATTACAGGTTGGTTTTAATGAGGAAGAAATTCGTAAATTTTTACCGCGTAGCGTTCGAACATTTTTGAATATTGAATTGCAAAAAATGGCTAATTAATAAGTAATATTTTGAAAGGAGGAAACAGAAGTGATTGAAGTATGTGTTACAGTTAATTATAAAGATAGAAACTATCACACAAATGTTATTGTGAGTAAAGATACGATTTGGACAAAAATTAAACAATTGGCAGAAGAACAAGTTAAGAAACAGTGGACTGTTTAAATTTATTTGCAACTTAAAAAGCTAAATGAAGTTAGGAGATATAGGGGAGTTCTGATAGAATATAAAGGAATTTATTTTTTCATGCTAAGCATTATTCTTGAATATTTTAACATATTATCCGAAAGAAGTCTCCTTCCTCAGGTGTGTGAAACACGATAGTCTAGCGGCATTGCGGAGATGAATTTCGGTTTGGCGTAGCCAAACATTTGGTTTTCCTATTTATTTCGCCTCTGATATAATCAGTCTTATAAGAGGGGAATTTTGGTATAACAATGAAAGTAGATAATAATCTTGTAGTGTTCAGGTTGTGTGATCACCGTCATAGCTTATGGAAAATGAGGTGAATGGATATGCCAAAGCAGAATAAGGCGTATAAATTCCGTCTGTATCCAACAGAAGAACAAGCACATCTCATACGAAAAACATTCGGGTGTGTACGTTTTGTGTATAACAAAATGTTAGCTGAACGAAAAGAAGTATATGAAAAATATAAAGAGAACAAGGAAGAACTAAAGAAAGAAAAATTCCCTACTCCTGCAAAATATAAGACAGAGTATGAATGGTTGAAAGAAGTTGATTCATTGGCATTGGCCAACGCTCAATTAAACTTGCAAACTGCTTATAAGAATTTTTTTAGTGGTCAAAGTGATTTTCCTACATTCAAAAGTAAAAAGAGTAGAAAATCCTATACAACGAATCGAGTAAACGGAAATATTATGTTATTTCATGGTTATATCAAATTACCAAAATTGAAAATGGTGAAACTGAAGCAACATAGAGAAATCCCGCCAAAACATATCATCAAATCGTGTACGATTTCGATGACACCTACTGGTAAATACTATGTGTCCATCTTGACTGAATATGAAAAAGAGATTGTACAAAAAGAAGTACAAAGTGTAGTTGGATTAGACTTCGCAATGGCTGAATTGTACGTGAGTAGCGAAGATGAGAAAGCCAATTATCCTCGCTTTTATCGTCAGATGTTAGAGAAATTAGCGAAGGCACAACGAGTATTAGCAAGACGTGTGAAAGGTTCAGAACGCTGGAATAAACAACGAATTCGTGTAGCGAAGTTGCATGAAAAGGTCGCCAATCAACGTAAAAATTTTCTTCATCATAAGTCTAAAGAATTAGCTACGAGTTTTGACGTTGTAGCAATCGAAGACTTACATATGAAAGGAATGTCACGAGCATTTAGATTTGGTAAGAGTGTAGCGGACAACGGTTGGAGGATGTTCACGACATTTTTAGCATATAAGCTACAAGAACAAGGAAAACAGCTTGTAAAAATAGATAAATGGTTTCCTTCTACAAAGATGTGTAGTAATTGTGGAAATAAAAAAGAAATGCCATTATGTGAACGCACGTATGCGTGTTTGTGTGGACTCACAATTGGCCGTGATTATAATGCAGCGATCAATATCAAAAAGGAAGCCATCCGCTTATTAGTGTTGGCATAAATAGTAATAAAATAACCTTTGGAACAAGGGAGTTAGCTCGGCTGTCCTAGGACAAATTCGTTAGCTATCAAAAGTAGCGATGAACCGAGAAGCCCCTACTTCAAGTAAGCTCGTAAGAGGTACTAAGTGGTGGGTAGTTCACCGTTTGACTAACCTATCTGTAATATTTATGGCTACAGTATGTTACTAAGCAAGAAATCATATTTTTTATCGTAGGAGGACAACAATGAACAGCGACTTTACCTTGGCCATTCACAGTTTAACTTATTTAGCTTTACAGCCAGATCGGATGTCAACAAGTAATGCTATTTCAGCAAGTGCAGGTGTTCATCCAGTACGCATTCGCAAAGTGCTAAGTTTGTTAAAAAAACATAAGTTTATACAATCAAAAGAGGGAACTGGTGGAGGTTTTATTTTTGCCCGTGATTTAAGTGAAATTAATCTTTGGAATATGTATCAAATAACCTCTGAAGGTGCATTGCAGCCGAAGTGTCCAGAATCAAATGATCAGTGTATTGTAGGTTCGAATATGCGGAAAGTTCTTTTTGCTATTTTCTTAGGTGCGGAAGAACATCTAGGTGAATATTTAAAGAATTATACAATGAAAGAAGTTGTTGACCTTATCAATCAAGAACGTTAAGCGGCTTAATTATTATGTAGCCGTGAGTTCTTAAAAAATAACTGTAAATAAAAATATTACAGTTTAATTTAGTTGTTATATATTTTTTATCGTTACAAAAAATATTTATAAGAAGGTGAAAAAGTATGATGTCAAATAATAATCATGTTTTAAAAGTGGGAGATTGGGTTCGTGGAATATCAAATGAGGGTGAATTCATAGTTGGTTACATTGTATCACTTGATGAAGTAGAAGATGTAGTTACAGTTAGCATTGTGAAACGTGACGACAAGTACACAATGAACGAAGCGATTTTACTTTTTAGTAAACATGTTAACAAACTCCCTGAATCAAAGGTAATCAATAAGGAACAAATCCTTTATCTTATAGATCTTGCGTTATTAACAGGAGATGAAGAATGGTTTATTGAGCTTTCTGCAAAATTAAACTCGATAAAAGAGCTAGTTAATGGGGGATTTTAAAGCGTACATTAGCTATTTTTAATAGGGTGGATTGTGCAATAATATCATCTCTTTTGTTGCATTTTAATAAAAGAGGTGATTGATGGTATGAAAATGAAAATAATTAGCGTCATATGTTTTCTGAGTTTTTTATTACCCTGTATTTCCGCTCAAGCAATTGTAAAAAAAGAAAATAATAGAAATGAAAGCTTTGACATAGATTTAACCGGTTATGAACTTTATTCGTTTGGTGACTTTAATCAATTAGGTTATAAGATAACGCCGCTTACTCAACTGTTTTTAGGGATAGTTCAAACAGAAGGGGCATGGATTGATGAACCACGACTATATATTAAGGGAAATAAAGGGTATTTTCATCTTTGGAAAGAGGACGGTACGAATGTTCTTTATACCGTTGAAAAGAGCGGTGATTTTTGGAGAATTATAGATGTAAAAAGAAAGAAGATCAACAGAATACCTGTACCAAAACAGTTTTTAAAAGAGGTATTAATTAATCTCTTATTAGAGCCAATAAGTAAAGAAGTTGAAAACTATTATAAGGAACCAAAACTTTGGTATCGAGGTTTTGAAAAAATACTTGAAATAAAAACAGATAAAACAAACAGTATTTTTTATGTAACTGTTCAAATTCAAACTTTTGAGGGGGCACATAATCCACCTTATGGAGAGGACACAATTACTTTTCGTATAAAAGGAAATGATGTAAAAACGATTCATTACAAACATAGGGATATTCCTGAAGAAGAGTTAAAAAAACTCGAATTAAGATGACATGGAAGTGATTTGTTTGCGCACTCCTAATAACAATCATTTTGTATATAAGCTGTCCATATGGGCAGCTTATTATATTTTTTGCTTAGATTAGGTTTTTAAAAAGTGTATATGAATTCAATATTGATAATATATATCCTAAAAATTGGTTTATACATTTAAAAAGATATTTCTTTTTAACCACGTTAATTATTTAGTAGAATATCTTTTTAAAATTAAAATAAAATTTTTCGATAAAGAAAAATATAAATATTTTTAAAATGAGTAGCTTAAATAAACAATATTTTACTGTATTTTATGCTAATTAATTCCGTTTTAAGCGATAGGAACAAGGGTTGTGCACTAACTGTAAAATATTATCCATGTAAAATTATATCCAATTAATATTTCTGAAAATATAAAAATATTAATTTTATAAATATACACGTTATAATGAGTGCGTCGAGAGAAATTTTATTATCTCTGGAGAAAATATAAAAAATGCGATTATTAGTAAGAAAGGTGTGTGGTTAGAGGCGAAATGTATGTAAAGTGCTTCAGTGGCTTGTGTAATCAATACCATAAATGCTGCCGAAGCTATTAAAGTGATGTATAGAATTGAGAAAGAAATGCCTCATAAATGAAGAGAGGCCGGTTTAACTGAAATTACTGTTACAAGTAATTCAGAGAAACCATTAAAGTAATACACTGTTATTAGAAATGTTGCAACGTATTTATGAAGTCTATTCAATATTGTTCTCTTAAGCGGTCTTTATATAAAGAGCGGATATTACGAGTAAACTTTTTTGTGAACGCTAACATTTATGTTAGGACGCTAACTAGCGAATGTTTCAATTTGGATTCATTATGATGAAGGACATACAATGTGGGGCAACTTGTAAGGAATTCATTATCCAAAAAGGTAAATATTTGTTAGCAATAAAAAGAGACGCAGGAATAGATACAAGGGGGAGTTATTATATGAACGGGAATACTGCAAAGAAAATAGAAGTTCAAGCTGAAAATACCGCACTAAAAAATGAGCAATATGCAGATCCGAAAAAGTGGCATAAGCAGGATACTACATGGGCATTGAGCCTATTTGGAACTGCAATTGGAGCAGGGGTGCTCTTTTTACCGATTAATGCAGGTTCAGGTGGTTTATTATCTTTACTACTAATTACATTGCTTGCATATCCAGTTATGTACTACTCACATAGGGCACTTGCTAAAATGATATACGCTTCTAATTCTGCTGATGAGGGGATCACAGGTACAATTAGAGAGTATTTCGGAAATAAAGCGAGTATCATTTTTAACATCGTATATTTCGGTTCAATTTATACAATCGTACTAATGTATTCGGTTGCACTTACAAATACTGCAAGTAGTTTTATCGTGCATCAATTGCACATGCCAGAGCCTCCAAGGGCTATTTTATCACTTGTATTAGTTCTTGGTCTTATCGCTATACTGAATTTTGGTCAAGATATTACTGTAAAGGTAATGAGTATGCTAGTGTATCCTTTCATAGCTTCTCTACTGTTTATCGCAATATCTTTAATTCCACAGTGGAATACGTCAATGCTTAGTTTTTCAGCTGTTTCTACTGCTTCAACAGGAATAGGATATTTTGGAACGATATTAATGATTCTACCAATCATCGTATTCTCATTTAATCATTCACCTATGATTTCATCATTTGTTGTGAAACAGAGAGCTACGTATGGGATAGAAGCTACTGATGCTAAATGTGCGCAAATACAAAAGGTTTGTTATATCATGACATTTGCGGTTGTTATGTTCTTCGTCTGGAGCAGTACATTGAGTTTGACTCCAGATGATATTAAAATGGCAAAAGAGCAGAACTTATCAATCCTTTCATATCTTGCTAATGAGCTTAATTCGCCTGTAATCACTATTGCAGCTCCTATCATTGCTTTTGTGGCTATTACAAAGTCTTTCCTTGGCCACTATATCGGAGCATATGAGGTAATGCGTGACGTGATTATGAAGTTCGGTAAAACACGTGGAAAAGATATAGAAGAAAAAACAATTAAGACAATAATCCTTACTTTTGTCGTATTAACATGCTGGTATGTTGCTTATGCAAATCCAAGTATTCTTGGAATTATTGATTCTCTAAGTGGTCCATTAGTTGCTGCTATCTTATGTCTATTACCGATGTATGCGATTCAAAAAGTACCAGTACTAGCTAAATACAAAGGGAAAATGAGTAACGTATTTGTTATTATTGTAGGTGTACTTACTGTTTTAGCAAGTATTAAATCATTATTCTAATTCACGATTGTTAGTTCTATTGCAAAATAAAATAGAACGATTTTGGGACAGGTTTCTCCGTTTGGAGAGTCTGTCCTTTTTTAATGCGAAACAATTTTATCTTATTGATTTTATGTGATATTTCCGCATAATTGTAGCTAAGGGAGATGATTTCAAGTTGAGTAAACTGAATATTAGTACAACGATTTCAGGAGATATAATTGTTACCCGTCTTATTGGCAAGATTAAAACAGATGATGTTTATAAATGGTTTAATGGTTTCGAGCAGGTTTGTCAGCAATTCATTTCCGAGGGGCGGAAATACAAATTGCTGGTCGATAGAAAAGGATACATACCAGATCATTTTTCTGTTCAAAAAGCATGGAAAGAGAAGTTTTTCAATGAAACGATTTTGAATCACAGTAAGGCAATTGCTTTTCTCCTTGAAGAAGGGGAGATACTGAATTATTTACAACAGTCCAATACAAAAGAATCTGTAAAATTTTTCGATGATTATGAACAAGCATTCCTTTGGTTGAATGAATATCCCATATAAAACTTTTAGTGAACCAGTTGCTTAAGTAACTGGTTTTTTTATGTTTGCAAGTAGTATCTGGAAGAAAACTTCTATACGAAATGTTTAGCGCTAGAGGACATACATTTTTAATGAGTTAAATATAATTCATAATAGCACCAAGAAGAAAAGAGTACGCTTTACGGTATTACTTATATGGAAAGGGCGTACGATAGAGTCACAGAAATTCAAAAATATCAATGTGACATAAAGTGAGTAAGGGGGATAAACATATGAGTACTTCAAATTTGAATGAAATTAGTAAACAAATTTTAATAGAGGAGGAAACACTTCAATTTGCCTCTTTTACAAATGAAGATGCTTTGCAAATAGGTTTATTTATCGTTGAAACAGCGAGGAAAGAAGGGAAATTGATTGCTGTTGATATAGCGAAAAATGGTGTGCAACTATTTCATTTCAAGATGACAGGGACGACTGCGGAAAATACGCAATGGATTGAGCGTAAAAAACGAGTTGTTTCTTTGCATAATCATAGCTCGTATTATATGCAGATACAAAGTGAAATAACGGGCATTCCATATAATGAAAAATATCTTTTAGATAGGTCGGATTATGCTGCGTTTGGTGGTTGCGTTCCTGTGCAAATAAAAGATGTAGGAGTTATTGGAATGATAACAGTTTCAGGGTTACCACCAGAAGAAGATCATGAATTAGTTATAAGGGCAGTTAAAAATCATTTGAAACAATAATAAAAAGGCAAAACCGAACAAGAATATGTTCGGTTTTGCCTTTTTATTATTCAGTTCATGAACATATTTCTAATAAGATGTTACGGAATAAAAATCTTTAATTCGAGACACTTTTCTTGACGATTATAATCTATGTAGTTAATATGGTAGACATAACGTAATTAAATTACTAAAAGTAATTAAGTTATTTTATATAAGTAAAGGTGGGTAAGTAGCATGTGGTAAAAATGCTTTGAATTGCCACTATTAATATTGGGGACAATTAGAAAGCGACAACTATAAAAAATTAGAAGTTAAGAAGTAAGATTGGATCAACAATAATAGTAGCTTCTGTACAATGCATTCTTACTATAGTGGCAATGACTATACATCACGAGGAGGACTGAAATTGGAATCGATGACCTTTGTTTTATTTGGAGCGACAGGGGATTTAGCGAAAAGAAAAATTTACCCCGCGCTATATAACTTATATAGAGATCAAAAGCTTCCAAAGCCAATATCCGTTATTGGGCTTGGAAGACGTGAAGTATCTCATTTAGATTTTCAAAAAAGAATAAAAGAGTCCATAGAAACTTTTTCTCGTCGCAGAGAAGAAGGTACTCCGAAAATAGAAGATTTTTTAGAGTATTTTCGTTATTGTCCGTTAGATGTGAATAAGCCAGAAGATTATAAAAGGTTATTACAAGTAGTTCGTGAAAGGGAAGAAGAACAAAATATACAAGGGAATAGAATGTTCTACCTTTCAGTTACTCCTGACTTCTTTGAGACAATTGCTTTAAATATTAAAGAAAGTGGACTCGATGGAACGGATGGATGGAAGCGCCTGATGATTGAGAAACCGTTTGGTCATGATCTTACATCTGCCCGAGAGCTGAATGATAGGCTTAGTCGAACGTTTGAAGAAGACGAAATATACCGTATTGATCATTATTTAGGTAAACCGATGATTCAAAACATTGAAGCACTTGAATTTGCAAATCCTGTTCTTCAATCGATTTGGAATAAAGAACATATTGCGAATGTACAAATAACAGCTAGTGAAACGGTTGGGGTAGAAGAAAGGGCAGCATATTATGATCATGCAGGAGCCATTCGCGATATGGTTCAAAATCATATGTTGCAAATATTAATGATGACTGCTATGAATCTGCCGGAAAAGATAAATGCATGTGAAATTCGTGAGGAAAAACGAAAGGTAATGGAAACTCTTCGTAAAGTGAAAAAAGAAGACGTTCAGAACCATATCATTCGCGGACAATATGCTTCAGGGGAGATAAAAGGACAAGAAGTTGTAGCGTATAGAGAGGAGCCAGGAGTAAATCCTTCTTCTCAAACAGATACATATGTTGCGGCTCGCTTATGGATTGATAACCCATTTTGGACTGATGTTCCTTTTTATATACGAACAGGAAAAAGAATGAAAGAAAAGTCTACTCGTATTGTAATTGAATTTAAAAATACGTTAAAACAGCAATATCAAGATAGTAATCCTAATGCAGAGCCTAATTTGTTAATCATTGAAATTAGCCCAAATGAAAATGTTTCACTCCAATTAAATAGTAAAAATCCATTGAACAATGGAGAGCTTGAACCGATCCGAATTCATTTTACTTGTGAGCAAACAGGAGTGGGAATACCGGAAGCTTATGAAAGACTCATTTATGATGCTATATGTGGAGATGCTACATTCTTTGCACACTGGAGAGAAGTTGAATTGTCATGGGAATGGGTGCAGCCAATACTTGAAGCATTCGAAGAAAACTTGTTACCTCTTCATGAATATGAGTCTGGCTCGTATGGTCCGGATGCTGCTCATGCTCTATTACAAGAAAGTGAATTTAAATGGTGGTTAGATGAGGGATTGAAAAAATAAGTACATTCTTATAAGTAAAGCAATACGAAAAAAAGATATTCATCATTTTATTAACATGTATTTATGATGAAAGGTAATTCAAGGAGGAATTATATTATGAGAGTAGGATTAATTGGTTTAGGTAAAATGGGATTAAATTTAGGGAAGAATTTAATGGATCATAAACATGAAGTAGCGGCATTCGATTTAAATACGAGTGCGGTGGAAGAAATGAAAGAGTATGGTGCTACAGGTGTATCTAGTTTAAGCGAACTCGTTCAATCATTGGAATCACCAAGAATTCTTTGGGTAATGGTTCCGCACGCTGTTGTTGATTCTGTTATTAATGAGATTACTCCGCTGTTATCAAAAGGAGATATTTTAATTGAAGCTGGTAATTCACATTATAAAGAGTCTATTCGCCGATATGAGCAATTAAAGAAAGATGGTATTCACTTTATGGATGCAGGAACTTCTGGCGGAATGGAAGGTGCTCGTAATGGTGCTTGTTACATGATCGGAGGAGATCAAGAAGCTTGGGACATCGTTGAACCTATCTTCCGTGATACAGCTGTAGAAAATGGATTCTTATATGCAGGGAAAGCTGGTAGCGGTCACTTCTTAAAAATGATTCATAACGGAATTGAATACGGAATGATGGCTGCTATTGGTGAAGGATTTGAGGTTTTAGAGAAGAGTGAATTTGATTACGATTATGAAAAAGTATCAAGAGTATGGAACAACGGTTCAGTCATTCGTTCATGGTTAATGGAATTGACTGAAAATGCATTTTCTAAAGATGCAAAACTGGATGAAATTAAGGGCGTTATGCATTCTTCTGGTGAAGGGAAATGGACAGTAGAAACAGCATTAGACCTTCAAACAGCAACGCCTGTTATCGCAATGTCTCTATTAATGCGCTACCGCTCATTAGATAATGATACATTTACAGGGAAAGTTGTAGCAGCACTGCGCAATGAATTTGGCGGACATGCAGTAGAAAAGAAATAAACATTTTAAAAGTATAACTCGTTAACGTTTAAAAAATGGAGGGAATAAATCATGAAGTTTTTTATTGATACTGCAAATCTTGAGGACATAAAAAAAGCATATAAACTAGGTGTTTTAGCTGGTGTTACAACGAATCCGTCTTTAGTAGCGAAAGAAGGCATTAAGTTTGAAGACCGTATTGCAGAAATTTGTCAGGCAGTACCTAACGTTGAATCTGTTTCGGCAGAAGTAACTCCAGATGTTGTAGCAGCTGAAGAAATGATCTCCCAAGCAGAAGAACTGATTAAAATTAATGGTGGCGATAAAAACATCACGATAAAACTTCCGATGACACTAGCAGGATTAGAAGCTTGCCGCTACCTTACTGAAAAAGGTGTGAAAACGAACGTTACACTTATTTTCACTGTGAACCAAGCTCTTTTAGCTGCTCGAGCAGGTGCAACGTACGTTTCTCCATTTTTAGGTCGCTTAGATGATATTTCTGAAGATGGCGTACTATTAGTTGCTAAAATTGCTGAATTATTCGATGTGCATCAATTAGATACACAAATTATTGCGGCTTCTGTCAGACACCCAGACCATGTCACTCGTGTAGCGATGGCAGGTGCACATATTGCTACAATTCCTTATAAAGTCATTGAACAACTTGCTATGCATCCACTAACAGATCAAGGTATTGAAAAGTTTGCTGCGGATTGGGCGAAAGCGCCTAAGTTATAATGTGGTGAGGCTGTCGCTTTTCAAAATAGCACTATAGTTATAAAAAGGACCTCCTTATGAGAGTGAAGTTTGTTAAAACGTAGCTCTCATAAGGGAGCGTCTTTTTTGTATAAATCAGGGGCTCTTTTGTTATAGGAATATTTTGAAAGGGGTTACATAGTGAACTCAAAATACATGATTGGTGTAGATATTGGGACAACTAGTACAAAATCAGTTTTGTTTTCGATTGATGGATCAGTTATTGCAAGTCATGGAATTGAATACCCTTTATATTCTCCCGCACCAGAAATAGCAGAACAAGATCCAGAAGAGATTTTTCAAGCGGTCATACATACGATTAAAGAAACTATACGATCAAGTAATATACAGCCAGTTGATGTTCTTTGTGTTTCTTTTAGTTCGGCCATGCATAGTGTCATTGCTGTAGACGAAGTAGGGAAGCCGTTAACGAGATGTATCACTTGGGCAGATAATAGAAGTGCAAGCTGGGCAGAAAAAATAAAGAATGATATGAATGGTCATGAAATTTACCTTCGTACTGGAACACCAATTCATGCTATGTCACCACTTTCGAAATTAGTTTGGCTTAAAAATGAACATGCTGAATTGTTTGCAAAAAGCTATAAATTCATTTCTATTAAAGAGTATGTGTTCTATAAGTTATTTAAGGAATATGTAATTGATTATTCTATAGCATCAGCAACAGGAATGTTTAATTTGAAATCTTTAAAATGGGATGAAGAAGTTCTTCGTGTTGCAGGAATTACAGATGAAAAGCTATCTACAGTTGTTCCAACGACGCACAGTTTAATCGGGATAAATGAAGAACTTGCAAGAGAGATGAATGTACTTGTTACTACTCCTTTTATAGTCGGTGCGAGTGATGGAGTACTATCGAATTTAGGTGTGAATGCAATAGAACCTGGGGTTGTTGCTATTACAATTGGTACGAGCGGTGCAGTACGAGTTGTAACAAATCAGCCTGTAACGGATCCGAAAGGTAGGACTTTTTGTTACGCGTTAACTGAGGACCTTTGGGTAATTGGTGGACCGGTTAATAATGGTGGCATGATTTTTAGGTGGGTTCGCGACCAATTATGTACGTTAGAAGTTGAGGATGGGAAGCGCTTAGGAAAAGATCCTTATGAATTGCTTACTGAAATAGCAGCGAAAGTGAATCCTGGATCGGATGGTTTATTATTTCATCCGTATTTAGCAGGAGAAAGAGCTCCTTTATGGAATGCGAATGCGCGTGGATCTTTCTTTGGGCTTGGGCTACATCATAAGAAAGAGCATCTTATCCGTGCTGTTTTAGAGGGAATCATTTATAACTTGTATACAGTTCTTCTTGCTTTAAAAGAGCTAATTGGTGAACCGAAAAAAATTCAAGCGACAGGTGGCTTTGCAAGATCGGAACTTTGGAGACAGATGATGGCGGATATTTTTCATCAAGACGTATATGTTCCTGAAAGTTTCGAAAGCTCTTGCTTAGGAGCGGCAATCCTCGGGTTATATAGTTTAGGTGAAATAGATACATTACATGTAGTTTCTCATATGGTAGGTGCCAATTTTTATCATGAGCCAAACATGGAAAGTGTGGAGAAATATAAAGAATTAATACCGATCTATATTCGTCTGGCCCGTCATCTAGAAGAAGAATATGAGAGTATAGCGGCTTTTCAGAAAAAGTGGGTTTAGAGGCTATTTGGCAGGGAAATATGGTAACTTATAAAGAGGTACTCCGATTTTTTAGGATACTCTTTCAACATAAAATATTTTAAGAAGTATGGTGAATGAAAAATATAGGGAGAGGGTTATGAAAATGACGGATAACAAAGAGTTTATTGGATATGTTGGAACGTACACGAAAGAAAATAGTGAAGGGATATATACTTTTACATTAAATACAGAAGCACAAAAAGTTAGTAATGTAGCACTTGCGGCAAAGCTAGATAACCCTACATATGTAACGATTAGCAAAAATAATCAATATCTCTATTCTGTTGTTAAGGAAGGCGAATCTGGTGGTGTAGCTGCCTATTCGATTCATAGTCATACTGGAGAGCTAACAGAACAAAACAGACAAGTAGTAGAAGGGGCTTCTCCTTGTCATATTAGTGTGGATAGTGAAAATGGTACGGTAGTTACAGCGAATTACCATAAAGGAACGATAGAGTCTTTCGTAGTTAATGAAGAAGCTGGAACTGTAAATGCTGCCACATCTATTATTACACATGAAGGTTCAGGTCCGAATAAAGAAAGACAAGAAAAACCACATGCACATTACGCGGGATATACTCCTGATGAAAAATATGTAGTGGGCGTTGATTTAGGGATAGATAAAATCATTACGTATGAAATAAAAGATAGTAAGTTAAAAGAAGTAAATAGCTTGTCTGTAAAACCAGGAAGTGGTCCGAGACATATTACTTTTCACCCGAACGGAAGGCACGCTTATGTGATGACTGAACTGAGTTCGGAAGTCATTACGTTATCATATAATCCAGAAGAAGGGTCCTTTACAGAATTACAGTACATTGCTACAGTGCCGAAAGAATTTGATGACAATAGTCAAGGAAGTGCGATTCATATTTCTTCTGACGGCCGTTTTGTATATGCGGGTAATCGTGGTCATAATAGTATTGCTGTTTTCAGTGTGGATCAAAATGCAGGCCAGCTTACATTTGTTGCACATACATCTACAGAAGGAAATTGGCCGAGGGACTTTGTGTTAGACCCGACTGAAAAGTTTCTTGTTGCTACAAATGAAAAATCACATAATCTTGTGTTATTTTCAAGAAGTGAATCTACAGGTAAGTTAACGCTTATCCAATCTGACGTTGTTGTGCCAGAGCCTGTTTGTGTTAAATTTTTAAATATTTAAGTTGTGTTCGATATATTTGAAAAATCGTTGATATAATTTCATAAGTCTAAAAAAAGCAAAGCGATATCGCTTTGCTTTTTATTGTTTCTTTTTCGGTCTACGTACTAACTCGCCGCCGCAGTTTGGGCAAACGTTTTGTCTTTCTTCTGTACATGGTGCACAAAATGTACATTCATACACGCAAATGTAAGCTTCAGAATTTTGCTCGAGCGATTGATCGCAAATTTGACAGTTTGTTTTCATTTCGAGTGCCATAGTAAGTCTCCTTTTAGTTTGAATATTTATAATTTAATTATAATTCATTAGATAGAAACTGTCTTTTTCAATTGAAAGGAAATCAAATGATAAAGTTACGATTTGAAATGAAAGATGCTATTTTATTTTAAAATTGATTATTTATTACAGTTGGAATATTATGAAATAGTCAAAAGACAACAGGGGGTATATATTTTGACTAATCATAACGATCATTTAAAAGCAAATTGTGAAAAATGCTTCGGTTTATGTTGCGTGGCGTTACCGTTCGCAGCATCGGTAGATTTTGCGGTGAATAAAAATGGTGGGAAGCCATGTTCTAATTTACAGTCAGATTATAAATGTAGCATACATAAAGATCTTAGAGGAAAAGGTTATAAAGGTTGTACAGTATTTGAGTGTTTTGGCGCTGGGCAGAAGATTTCGCAAGTTACGTTTAACGGGATTGATTGGCGGAAAGATGCTAAGCATGCAAGGGAAATGTATGATGCTTTTCCAGTTATGCATCAGCTTCATGAAATACTGTGGTATTTGAATGAGGCTATTCTGTTAAAGGCGACACAATCGATTCATAAAGAACTAAGTAAAGCGATTGAAGAGACGGAGTGCCTTTCAAATTTAAATGCGGACGAGTTAATGAAAGTAAATATTCCATTACATCGTGCAGAAGTAAATGTATTACTTTTAGAAACGAGTGAGCTAGTTTTGAAGGAAATGAATGCCGCGCGTAAGAAACGAATGAGTCACCGCGGAGCAGATCTTATGGGAGCAAATTTGAAGAAGAAAGATTTGCAAGGAGCGAATTTAAGAGGAGCTTATTTAATTGCGGCTAACTTAAATGGAGCAAACTTAAGAGGAGCAGATCTTATCGGAGCAGATTTACGAGATGCAGATATTCGTGGGGCTGATTTTACAAATAGTATTTTTCTGACGCAAGTTCAAATTAATGCAGCGAAAGGGGACAAACATACGAAATTGCCGAAAATGTTGTCCCGTCCATCGCATTGGAGTGCGTAAAGAGTATGGAACAGGCAGAGATTAAGAATCTCTGCCTGTTTTTTCATTTCTTTTCAAAAGTAGTAATGAAAACACTACATATAATAAGAATACCACCAATAAAAAAGTTACTATTTAATGTCTCATTTAATAAGAGCCAACCAAGCAACGATCCGACGATAGGTTGGAAGAAGAAAAATAACGATCCGATGCTTGCGTCCATTAATTCTAATCCTTTATTCCAAAGGAAAAAGGCACCTGCCGTTGAGACGACACCTAAGTAAATTACGCCTAATATTACGTACGTATTTACTGTTTCGATATAGGTTGATTGTAGTTCCCATATCATAAAAGGTGTAATGAAAAAGAGTGAAAAGAATATGGCGTACGTTGTAATCACTAAAGATGAAAATCGAACTGAAGCAATCTTTACATAAATGGATAGTAAAGCCCACGTAATAGCGGCTCCGACTAATATGATCGTACCGATAAAATAGGAGCCAATTTCAATATCCCATCCAATGACGATAATGACGCCAATTGTCGCTATGATAGTAGATAGCAGTCTACGAGCGGTTAGCTTTTCTTTTAAAATGATCGCTGCAAAGATAACCATAAATGCAGGGGTGGCTGATGTTACTAACGAGCCTGTATGAGCATCAGATAATTTTGTTCCGATAAATTGACATGTGATCGAAATGAAGTATCCGATAAATCCAATCCAAGCGAATAATAGCCAATCTTTTTTGCGTATGGTTATTTTTTTCTTTTGCTTTTTCTCAGCTATTTTCAAAATTGCATATAAAACAACAAAAGCAACGATAAAGCGTAGCCAAACGAGTGTCAGTGGTGGGATAAAGTCGAGTACGTATTTGCTAACAACATACATACCGCCCCATATACTAGCTGCTAGTGATAAACATATAGCTCCTAAAATTGTTTATTTCATGTTAAAGTACCTCCGTCTATTTTTAGGGTATTATGAGTTCCCTAAGACGAGGCATAATGCACGTGTTATATGAATGCCCGTCTTAGTTTATAGACGGCCTACAGGTTGATCGTTTTCGAATGAAGTGTTGTAGTACATGCGTGCATTCCTCCTTCATATTTTATAATGATATTATAACTTAATTTTCAGTTTATTGGGATGATTATTATACGGAGTGGATTCTTTAGAAAATGGTGGTTGTTTAAGAAAGTATAGTATATAGAAGTTAATTCTTTAATTTGTACTGATTGACCAGAAGCGATATTGATTGTGCCAGTAACGTCGTGTTCTAATACTGTTACGAGAGCATCAGCGACGTCATCCACATGGAGAAAATCTCTCGATTGTTTTCCAAGTGTACAAAATCCACCGGCAAGAATAAAAGCTTTCATTTGTTCCTCTCAATTAAAAAGAATTTGATATCGATGTTATTATGATATGTACTTAAATTAGAAAGGAACGGGCAATTTCATAGTTATATTTTGTTCGTTTTGGTTTTTTGAATTTGAGTATTTTGCTATATAGTTAAATTAATAGGTTAGGTCATATAAGATAAGGCGATAAATTTTGTATAAATTATGAATAATAAACCGTCACGTTTGACTGTACAGTTTATGTATTGTATGATGTTAGTAATATAAACAAGGGGGGAAGATCGTTGGGAAGGTGTATCGAATCGGACAGTTGGCTCTCATGGCTCACGTGTCGAAACGCACGATTGATTATTATACGAATCTAGGAATCTTAAAAGCGGAGCGATCTCAATCTAATTATCGCTATTACGATGAAACAGCATTTGAGACATTACAATTTATTGAGAAGTGCAAAGAAATGCATATGCCGCTTTGTGAGATTAAAGAGAAAATCGAGGAGAAGAAGAAGCTGCTCGGTATCAATGAACACGTTTCGAAACAAGTGAATGAAGTGACAGACCATATTCATCAATTAGAAGCAGAGTTAACGGAGTTAAAGCCGCTTTTAGATGGATTGACTGATTCACAACGTGAAAAAATATCGAAATCTTTATCTGGTCAAACGACAGCTTTAATACAGACACTTGCTCTATTATTATAGAAAAAGTGAAATCCGACCTCTTTAATTTTTGTATCGGGCTATGTTTTCTAATAAACAAATAAGAAAACATTATAGTATACAGGAGGTGGACACCTTAGTTTTTTAAACTAAGGGGATTCATTGGAAATATTTAATTTAGTCATGGTTGCGATTTTAATCGCATTTACTGGATTTTTCGTAGCAGCAGAGTTTGCGATTGTAAAGGTACGTTCAAGTCGTATTGATCAGCTTGTTGCGGAAGGGAAACGCGGTGCTTTAGCAGCGAAAAAAGTAACAACAAATTTAGATGAATATTTATCTGCTTGTCAATTAGGTATTACAGTTACAGCTATGGGATTAGGTTGGTTAGGTGAACCGACAATTGAAAAGTTATTACACCCGTTATTTGAGAAATGGAACATAAATCCTTCTATTTCATCAGTATTAACATTTGGTCTTGCTTTTATGCTAATGACGTATCTACACGTTGTAGTAGGGGAATTAGCTCCGAAAACGATGGCAATTCAAAAGGCTGAGCAAGTAACATTGTTATTGGCAGGTCCGTTAATGATGTTCTATAAAGTCATGTATCCATTTATTTGGGTATTAAACGGTTCAGCTCGTGTTGTAACTGGCTTATTCGGTTTAAAACCAGCTTCAGAACATGAAGTAGCTCATACAGAGGAAGAATTACGTCTTATCCTTTCAGATAGCTATGAAAGTGGCGAAATTAATCAGGCTGAATACAAGTATGTAAATAACATTTTTGAATTTGATAATCGTATTGCAAAAGAGATTATGGTACCGCGAACAGAAATCATTGGTTTCTACCTGGAAGATTCAGTAGAAGAACACATGAAAGTAATCCAAAATGAACGATACACACGTTATCCGATTTTTGGAGAAGATAAAGATGATATTATCGGTATGGTCAATGTAAAAGATTTCTTTATTCGATATATGAACAACGATAAAGAAGATTTATCATCGATTCGCACGTATATGCGTCCGATTATTGAAGTGATGGAAACAACTCCAATTCACGATTTATTACTTCAAATGCAGAAGAAGCGAATTCCGATGGCTGTTTTATATGATGAGTACGGAGGAACAGCCGGAATTGTAACGCTTGAAGATATCTTGGAGGAAATCGTCGGCGAAATTCGTGACGAATATGATGAAGATGAAGCACCACCAATTCAGCATGTGAATGAGCACCATAAAATCGTTGATGGAAAAGTGCTTATCTCCGAAGTGAAAGATTTATTTGGATTACACATTGAAGAAGATGATGTGGATACAATCGGTGGCTGGATTATGATGCAAAATCATGAAATTGAAGAAGGACAACATGTTGAGGCGGAAGGGTATGCATTTAAAGTGTTAGAAAAAGACGCTTACCAAATTAAACGTGTTGAAATTCGTAAGATGGAGCAAGAACAAGAAGAAGAGAAAGCAGCAACTGTGTAAGTTGCTGCTTTTCTTCTAAAGTATAAAAAATGCGAAATTAGGAGCGGATATTTTGATTCAAGCAGCCTTACGTGTATATCGATTACAATTGTATGTGATCTTTAGTGGTTTACTACTTATGTGGACGATTACTCCGTTTGGAAAACAAGTAACAGGGTTTGGTATCGGATTAGCTGTAAGTGCATATTGCCTTTGGTTATTAGCTCGCAGAGTGGAGAAACTTGGGAAAAGTATCGTCATGAAAGAAAAGGCTCCTGGATTAGGAGTTCTAAACCGATTTGCAGCAGCCATTTTAGGGGCTATTATCATGTATGAAATTGAGCATGAAATGGAAATGTGGGCATTCGGTACAGGCATTTTAGGTGGTCACTTTTTAATGATTGCGAATTTAGCTTATGCAAATATGCAGTTAGTGAAGGAAGAAGAGAAGCAAAGGGAACATGCTTCGAAAAACATAGAGCTATGATGAAAGGGACCTAGTGGGGTTCCTTTTTTGAGTTTAAGCGAGCTAATGAAGAGAATCAAATTTACGACAAATATAATACGCTTCTTTTTTACGTTTTTCAATAGTATGAAAAATAATGTAAAAAAATTAAAAAACCCATCGATTTCTAAAGGTTATGTATGTTATTATGACAAAAGACTTTTTGAAAGAGGTGGATACCAATGTTACAAGCGTTACTTATTTTTGTGCTTCAAATTATTTACGTTCCAATTTTAACAATCCGTACGATTTTGCTTGTAAAGAATCAAACAAGATCCGCTGCTGGTGTTGGATTGTTAGAAGGAGCTATTTACATTGTCAGTTTAGGTATTGTGTTTCAAGATTTATCAAATTGGATGAACATCATTGCCTATGTCATTGGCTTTAGTACGGGACTATTATTAGGCGGTTATATAGAGAATAAATTAGCAATTGGATATATTACGTATCAAGTTAGTTTGCTAGACCGTTGTAATGAATTAGTAGATGAACTACGTCACTCTGGATTTGGTGTTACAGTATTTGAAGGCGAAGGAATTAATTCAATACGTTATCGCTTAGATATCGTTGCAAAGCGTTCTAGAGAAAAAGAACTGTTAGAAATTATTAATGAAATTGCACCAAAAGCGTTTATGTCTTCTTATGAAATCCGTTCATTTAAAGGCGGATATTTAACGAAGGCGATGAAGAAAAGAGCATTAATGAAGAAGAAAGATGAACATGTATCGTAAAGAAAAGGGAGTTGTGCAGCTGTAAAAGCATTTCATAATCCCTATATAAAAAAGAGAGGAATCTACATTAAAATAGATTCCTCTCTTTTTTATGTATTATTTTTTTCTACTCTTTCTCAGATTAACAATTAACCATACAACTTGAATAATTAGTGGTAATATAAATGCAATTAATAAAACGATAAAGGCAATTAATTTCAGCTCAAGTGTTTGAGTAACACCGGTCCCATCAACCTCTCTTAGCCAAATGATAGCTGTCAATATCCCGAACGTTATAATCCAAAATATGTTACCAATCCACCAATAAATCCATCTTCTTTTCATGCTAGCACTCCTTACATTTACCCTCTGTTAAAAGTAAATTTTCGTTCGTTACATTTATAATGAAATACCTATAAAATTAATTTTTTTTAACTGTATATCTAACTTGTTTAAAGGTTACCATGTCTCCATCTTGAGTATCATCTTTCGTTTGCAAAAGTTGGACTTTTGGTTTGTAATCTGTCCTATGAGCGTGCTCGATATCTTTAATGTTAACTTTGTAGGATTCACCATTCTTTATTTTTTGTGCCAATACTTTTTTATTGGCAACATAAATAAAAGTTACTTTATTTTCATCAATACCTTCAGTCTTAATTTCTAATTCATTATCTTTTGTTGTAATCGTTGGTGTTAATAATTCCATACTGCCTTTCCCGGTTTCTAAAGAATTTTCTGCTATAGTTGAACATCCGGATAATATGATTCCAGTGAATAGAAGAAAAGCTAATTTCTTTTTCATAACATCCCCCGATTTCAAGTGATTTTTGATTTTGGCATTGCTAGGCTTGTAGTGTTTTATGTAAATGTTTAGCTAGCACTCTTTTTAATTGTAGCATAATATGTAAAGTGAAACAGGTTATATATCCAATTTGTGGATAATAGGAAAGCTTACTTATGACCGAGAATCAGTACTTTTACAGTAAGTATCTATTTTCGTTAGAAAGCGGTGTTGCTAAAGGCATTATAAATTGGATGTCCAAATGTAGGATAATGAATTTATTTTTTATGGAAATTACAATTTTTACATTTTAAAATAATGATAGGGAATAGAGGAATTCATTTACTTCGGAGGTAGTTACTTGAACATTAACGAGAAGGCAATTGAAATGTTTGAACAAAATAAATATGAGGAAGCGATGGAACTGTTTCAACGAGCAGTACACGAATCTAGAGGTGTACAATCCCTCAATAATCTTGCTTGGATGTATTTTTATGAGGAAGAGGATGATGATAAAGCTCTTGAATTAATAAAAGAAGTTGTTAAGTTGAATCCTTCCTCATACTTCCCTTATAACATTTTAGGGGACATTTACATAAAACAAGAAAAGTGGACAGAAGCGAAAGAAGTATTACAAAAGTCTATTTCGATTCAACCATCCAATGAAGCATATCACAATGTAGCTGTAGCGCATTATAACCTTGGAGAGCTGGAAAAAGCTTCGGAATTTTTCTTGCGAGTTGCAGGGGATTCGGACTATATCATGTATTGCTATGTAAAATGTTTAATTGATTTAGAGCGAACGACAGAAGCGAAAGAGAAGTTAGATGCTTTTAACAGGAAATCTGATAATTTTTTAGGAGAAATTAATGTAGCAGATTTATATGTTGAGTTGCATTGCTATAAAGAAGCAATTGAATGGTTCGAAAAGGGATACAAAGAATGCTGGAAAAGTCCCAATTGGATTAGTAGATTTGTGTATGCTCTATATAAAGCTAATAATTACTCCCGTATGAATGAAGTTATACGGGAATCTATTGAAGCGAAAACAGAAGAAATAGAAGACGTTCAGAATGAAGAGGTAGAAGAAAACTGGACAGAAAAAGATAAGAAAGAGTTAATTGAGGAATATACAGAAGAGAATAATTGTTATAAAACAATGATAGAACGTATCAAATCTGGATACGTTCCAGGGTTAGAATTTGAAACGGATTATATAGGGGGATGCTATTTATTTGGCTGTAAAAGACATAATCATCTTGAATATGAAGAATAAAAAAATCGGCTGTCAAATATGACGGTCGAATTTTTTTATGATAGGCCGGTTGTCTAAAGGTACCATCTCAATTGTAATGTGATTACATAGGTATATATCTTCTTTAGGGAATCCTTTTTTAATATTTAAAATATGTAGTGAAATAAAACCAATAAGTCCTATTCCACCGAAAATAAGCCATGGTGTATACATTCCGCCTAAGTTGGATGTAAAAGATGTACCGGTATAATTACCGATGATAAAACCAAATGCGAGTGATAGTTGATAAAATCCGAAGTAAGTAGCTGTATATGATTCGTTACTGTAATTTGCAATAGCAATATCAGCGTTAGGTAATACGAGTGTTTCGCCAATTGTAAATAAAATTACACAAATAAATAGCCAATACGGGTGTTGAAATAAAGGAATGAGTAAAAAGGAAATACTCATTAATAAAACACCGTATTTAATAATCGAAAGTGTATTGTATTTATGAAATAGTTTTCGAAATAATACCATAAATATGACGCCTGTTATTGCATTTATCGTAATAACTAGTGTAGCAAGCTGGTTGCTATTACTAATGTTTTTCATATGAAGTGGAAGTGCGACAGTAAGCTGAGTAAACATAATATAGAAGAAAATCATAATAAATGAAAACAAAAGGAAAGATTTGTTTTGTAAGATAGCCTGTAGCCCTAATGTAATAGACGTATTTTCAGTAGTGACTTGGAAGTGATTTTTAAGTAAGTAAAAGATAAAAGCAAATAACAGCATAAGAGATCCTGTTAGAGAAAAAGCATAGATTGGATCGAGTAAGAGTAAGAACCCTCCTGCAATTGGTCCAATTATTGCACCGCAATTAAAACTAAGGTTTAAATATGTAAATAAATTTTTTCTCATATGAGCTGGTTGTGAGCCGAATATGGCGCGCGCAGCAGGTTCGTAAAATGCGGTTCCGAAGCCAATAAGTGCAGAAGAAATAGAAGTTGTATAGAAATCAGAGCATATTCCTAAAGCGATAAATCCGATTCCTCTTAAAAATAATCCGGCTATCATCATAATGATATAGCCTATTTTGTCAGCAATTAAACCTGAGAATAATGGGACAACTCGTGATGTGATTGTCATAACCGTCAACACTGTTCCTACTTGAACAGCAGAAAAATGAAGAAAGCTTAATAGATAAATAGCTAAAAATGCGTATACTGCAAAATACCCAAAAGACATAAAAAATGAAGAAATAAGCATGAAACGTATCGGTATTGAGAAACTTTTCATAGAACTCCTCCTAATATTGTAACCAGTAAAATTATTTAATGGTAAACTATTTTATATTATAATTATACATAAAGTCAGAAAAAAGTAAATTTTAAGAAGAAGGTGGATGGAATTGAATCAAAATGCACCAAATGAATTAGAATATATTCGGGAATTTTTAAATACATGGAAAATACCAAACGATACGAGAGAGCCAATTGATATGCTGCAAACAGAAGAGGATATAAAGCTCTTTATGAAAAAATATTTTCATGAAGAGGTTCCATTTCATACGATAGAGGAATTAAAAAGTTTTCGAGAAGATATTCGGTTAACCGTTGAAGGCGAAGGATCATTGCAAAAGTGGTTAGAGAAATACCCATTTCATGTACATGTAAAAGAAGATATGAAAGGTATTACATATGAGCCTGTGCACGAAGAGAATGTATATACAAAAGTATTAAGCGTTGTTTTAATGGCGATTCAAGAAAATTTGTGGGGAAGGTTAAAAGCATGCCCAGATTGTCGCTGGGTATTTTATGATTATTCGCGAAATGGAAGTAAAAGATGGTGCGGTATGTATGCTGGAGAAGCCGGAGGAAGAGCGTGCGGTACGATTGCGAAAGTGAAAAATTACCGGGCGAAGAGAAAAGGGAGATCGGGTTATAATGTGTAATTTATATTAGGGGAAGAAAATTGGATGGGGGAATGTAGAATATGAAAGGTACACAAATGTTAGCTTTAAATAAAAAGTGTTGGGATACAGTTGCACCATATTTCTTTCAAGTGGATTGTTTACCGAAATATGGTCCGTATACAGCGTCTGAAGATGAGATTCATTTGTTCGATTCAATTAGAAATAAAAAGGTTCTTGATATTGGATGTGGAAGTGGGCATTCGTTGCAATATATGGCAGAACACGGGGCAGAGGAAGTATGGGGGCTTGATCTTTCAAGTGAACAAATTAAAACAGCGAGTGAAACGTTAAAGTGTTGGAATCCAAAATTAATATGCGGAGCAATGGAAGAGGAAGGGGATATTCCGAAAGGGTATTTTGATATTGTATATTCCATTTATGCATTAGGTTGGACTTCGAATTTAAGAAAAACGTTGGAACTAATTTATTCGTATGTAAAGCCAGGCGGAAGTTTTATTTTTAGCTGGGAGCATCCAGTGTATTCAAACTTACAGTATGGTACAGAAGAAATTGTTTTAAAGTCTTCATACCATGAGGAAACACCTATTACGTTTGAAACATTTAAAGGAGAAAATGTACAAGCGACATTATATAAGAGAAAAATAAGTACATACATAAATGAGTTAAATAGAGCGGGATTTACAATTGAGAGAATAGAAGAGCCTGAACCATCTAGCTCATTTGATGAAGAACGAGCTGAGCCGTCTACGAAATATTATTCTTTATATAAAGCTAGAATGGTGCCAACGACTTTTATTATTAAGGCGAGAAAGTAAAGTGCTTTATAAAAAGAAGCCTATCATTTCAAATAAATGAAATGATAGGCTTCTTTATTTTTTAAAAAATGAGTTCAGAGTGTACTTTTCTTATAAAAATGCATTTCATATAAAAGGTGTAATTATTTTGGGGAAGGGGGATTGTTGTGCGTCATCATAGAAAGTGCAAAAAATTTGGAGTGGCACTGCCTCTTCCACTTATAGGAGCAACGGGTCCAACTGGTAATAGTGGTCCAACGGGTCCAACTGGAGGGCATGAAGGTCCGGTCGGGCCTCCGGGAATCACTGGACCGATAGGAGCAACGGGTCCACAAGGCCCTCAAGGTATTCAAGGCATACAAGGTTCGCGAGGAACAACGGGAGCTCAAGGAATACAAGGTGCCATTGGTGATACTGGAGAGCAAGGTGTAACAGGTCCAGTTGGTTTGCAAGGTCCTCAAGGATTAATTGGAGAGCAAGGTCCTGTTGGCGATATTGGATTACAAGGACTAGAAGGAATACAAGGAATTACAGGCCCTGCTGGTAGTCAAGGTATACAAGGCGCCCAAGGGATACAAGGAGAAATAGGTGAGCGAGGACAAACGGGAGCACAAGGAATGCAAGGTGTGATAGGTGAAGCTGGTATTACAGGTGTAACAGGTTCGCAAGGTACCCAAGGAGCACAAGGAATACAAGGGGAGGACGGAACTACAGGTATACAAGGAGAAGAAGGTCCACAAGGCATACAAGGAATTACTGGAGAGCAAGGACACCAAGGTGATCAAGGGATACAAGGTGTAACTGGCCCAACTGGTTCTACTGGAATACAAGGCCCTCAAGGCATAAGCGGAATAAAGGGAATAACAGGTGTAATAGGCCCTCAAGGTCCACAAGGTATTCAAGGGATACAAGGAGTAAGCGGATCCACAGGTTTTCAAGGAGCAAAAGGAGTACGAGGGATAACAGGAGCAACAGGGAGTATTGGTATGCAAGGCCCAGAAGGACCACCCGGTGGTCCGACGGGAACAACCGGTCCAATTGGTCCATCTAGTGGAGTGACAGGTCCATCTGGCCCACCTGGTCCACCTGGGGGGCCAACAGGTCCAACGGGAGGAACAGGTGCACGGGGTATAACCGGAGGAACAGGTGCAATAGGAATACAAGGTTCACAAGGCATAACTGGTCCTACTGGCGCTCAAGGTGTAAGGGGAGCACAAGGTTCCCAAGGGGTAGTTGGTGTAGTTGGAATGCAAGGTGCACAAGGTTCTCAAGGTAACCAAGGAATAACAGGAGCAACTGGTGTAGAAGGCCCCCAAGGAATTCAAGGCCCGCAGGGAGAAATTGGTCCAACTGGTGCAGAAGGTCCTAAAGGTGTGCAAGGTATACAAGGGGTAACCGGTCCAACAGGGGCACAAGGAATACAAGGTCCACAAGGGGTAACGGGGCAGGCGGGAGCAACAGGACCGACGGGAGCAACTGGTCCACAAGGGGTGCAAGGAATACAAGGTCCACAAGGGATAACGGGACCAACGGGAGCGACCGGACCGACGGGAATAACAGGCCCACAAGGAATCCAAGGAATCCAAGGTCCGCAAGGTGTGACGGGGGCAACCGGAGCAACAGGAGCGACGGGAGTGACTGGTGCGACCGGCCCGACAGGGTTACAAGGGATAAGAGGAGCAACCGGTGCGACTGGTCAGGCGGGAGTAACAGGTCCAACAGGTCCGACGGGAGCAACCGGCGCAACAGGTCCTACTGGATCGTCTGCCATATCAACAGGTGGTGGCTATTTCTTCTCTACCTCAACAAGTACAATTGCAGCAAACGCCAACATCCCAATTAATTCTGGATCAACTGTATATGGAACGGGTGTATCTTTAACTAGTGCTACAACTGTCACAGTATCCACACCAGGAATATATTTAGTAAGCTACTATTTCCAAGGGGACGCGACTGGTGGGAATGAGACAGTATCTGTTAGGTTGCTATTAAATGGAACACAAGTAACAGGGAGTTTCATACAAAATGTGACGACATCAACGGTAGTAATCGAACCAGCCATTTCAAATACACTTCTTGTGAATGTAACGAGCGCCAATTCAACATTAATATTACAAAATGGCCCGTTAGGTGTAGGGCATGTGACGACTATAGCAGGTGCGATTACGGCAAGTTTAAATGTAGTGAGAATACTATAAGAAATATAAAAAACACAAGGAATGTCTGTATAGACACACCTTGTGTTTTTTTTCTTTATCTTTTCGGTTGAAAAATATGCTGAAAGAAGTATTTGTGATGTAAGTTATCTACAACTTTATTTGCTTGATATGTGCGATGTTGTTCGAGTCGAAGTCTTTGCTCCATCATTTTTATTGCGTGATCAGATAAACGTAACATTATACATGTCTCCTTTTCTATAAATATAGGTGTCTATTGGTATCGATCCCATATTTATAATTAAGGAGGTACACTGTGTAACATAGGCAAAAAGCACCTTCCTCTCCCATTACGCTTACGAGGTTAGCTGTCGGACTCGGGAAGTGAGAGTTTCCCTACTTAAAAAAGATTCGCCCCAAGTAGCATGGCTACAAAAATGGTTCCCCCGCTCCAAATTTTGGACTCAGCAAAAGGTTTTATAAAGTAAAAGATAACACAAATAAATCGACGAGTCAAACTATTTGATGTTTTCTGATTTTTTTTAGTGAGGTTAAAACCACTCCATCGGATAATATAATATCATTTATTTTAATAAATCCATGTTTTTTATATAAAGACAGAGCAGGTGTATTTTCTTTCCCTGTTTGTACAATATATGTTTGTGAAGGGGAGAACATGTCAAATACATAAAGTAGTAGTTTTGTAGCAATTCCTTTATGAAAATGATCGGGGGATACTACTAAACGATGAATATCAACTTCCTCTTCATCCATTTTAAAAGAAATAAACCCGGCAAGTGTATCTTCATAAAAATAGCCGTAGAAAATTTCATCACATGATCGAATATCGGCTACAGTATCATAAAGGCGAGGGATAGCTGTACTATTTATATATTGTGCCTCGATTTCATAAGCGGGTATTTGAATGCTTAAAATAGAAGTAGCGGTTTTGTGAGAAGTTGTTATTAATTTTTGAATCACTCGGTAAAAACCTCCTTGTAAGCTTTATTTTCATAGATTTGACAAGATTTTTCTTTATTGGATATAATAATTATAATAGTTACATAATAATTTAGTATCAAAAAGAAATACACCATAATAGAAATGGAGGACTAAAGATGGGATGGATTATCACATTAATAGTTGGTGCTATTATAGGTGCAATTGCAGGTTCTATAACGGGTAAAAATTTCCCGGGTGGTATGTTTGGAAATATTATCGCAGGTTTATTAGGTGCTTCGTTAGGTGGTAGATTATTTGGATCTTTTGGGCCATCATTTGGTGGGATTCATGTCGTGCCAGCATTATTAGGAGCAATCGTATTAATTCTTATTGTATCATTTGTAGTGAAAGCTGCAAGAAAATAAAGATATAGATTATGATGAAGAGCCCTGAATAAGGGCTTTTCATCATTCGAAGAGGTGGTTTCATTGGAAAAAGTAAATATAAGAAAAAGAGATAAGTTGAAAAAGTTTTTTAGAGAACAAAATTATTTAGCGGTGTTACTTGGATTTGCGTTATTGTTTATTAACATATTATTGCTAACGAAAATTTCTTTTGTGTTTACTCCGTTTATCGTCTTTTTAAAAACAATTTTCTTCCCTGTATTATTAGCGGGTGTACTATTTTATATTTTACATCCATTCGTTTCGCTTTTAGAAAAGAAAGGCGTTTCAAGAATCGTATCAATCGCTTCTATATATATAATAGTACTAGGATTATTTGTGTTTTTAGTTGTAACAGTAATCCCGATTATTAAAGATCAAATTGATGCATTAATAGATAACTTACCGTATTTCGGTCATGAAATTGAGCGAGCGGCACGTAGATTTGGGGAAAGTAATTTACTAGGGAAAATTCAAGAGAATTTAAATGTTGATGTAGCGAGTATGGTAAAAGACTACACAGTTGATTTTACGAAGTCGTTATCATCAGTAACTGGAAATGTAACTGGATTTTTAAGTACTGTTACAGAGGTCGTTTTAACGTTTGTAATGGTTCCATTTATATTGTTCTATCTTTTAAAAGATGGTGAACAATTACCGAACCACTTTTTAAAGTTTATTTCAGAACAAAGACATCCAGCAGCGATGAGAATACTAGATGATATGCATTATGCGATTAGCTCGTATATTAGAGGGCAAATTATCGTTAGCTTGTTTATCGGTATTATGCTATTAATCGGTTACCTTATTATTGGTATTAAATATGCGGTACTACTTGCTATTTTAGCAATGATTGTAAATATCGTTCCATACGTAGGACCAATCATTGCAATTACACCAGCATTAATTATCGCATTTATTGACTCGCCATCAATGGTGTTAAAAGTAATTATTGTAATGATGGTCGTACAATTAGCAGAAGGTAAATTTATTTCTCCGCAAGTTATGGGAAAAAAGCTAGACATTCACCCAATTACTATCATTTTTATTATTTTAACTGCCGGAAATTTATTTGGAATTATGGGGATTATTTTAGCAATTCCAGGATATGCGATATTAAAAGTGTTAGTAACGCATAGTTATAGATTTGTTAAGTTAAATACGTAAAAAAATAGCTAAAACAGATAAAACTGTTTTAGCTCTTTTTTATTAAGAATTGATTTGCGTATTGGCGTGCCCATTGATCAGCTTCTAATATAGCATCGAGTGAAGGATCTTTTACATTATGATGAGCCTCAACTGTATTGTAAATTGTTTTTTCGATATCGAAAAATGCAATTTCATTTTTAAGAAATAGTGCATTTGCAATTTCATTCGCTGCATTTAATACAGCTGGAGTTGTACCGCCAATTTTGCCACATTCAAATGCGTATTGTAGACAGGGGAACTTCTCTAAATTTGGTTTTTCAAAATGCAAACTACCAATTTCTAATAAATTTAATTTTTCATAGGATGAAGGTAGTCGAGTAGGGTAGTGAAATGCATATTGAATCGGCATTCTCATATCAGGGGCACCGAGCTGTGCCATGACTGATCCATCAATAAACTCTACTAAAGAGTGAATGATACTTTCTTTATGAATCATAACATCAATTTTTTCATAAGGAATATCGAATAGCCACTTAGCTTCCATCACTTCAAACCCTTTATTCATTAAGGTGGCAGAATCTATCGTTAGTTTTGCCCCCATTAACCAGTTTGGGTGTTTTAAAGCATCCTTCGCTTGTAATGTTTTCATTTCTTCACGTGTTTTATCACGAAAAGCGCCGCCAGAAGCTGTAACAATTAATTTTTCGATTTCCTTATTATTTTCCCCATTTAAACATTGGAAAATAGCTGAATGTTCACTATCGACTGGAATTAGGCGGCATCCGTTTTGTTTCGCTAGTTCGGTTACGATATGTCCAGCTGCAACTAAAGTTTCTTTGTTAGCGATGGCGATATCTTTCTTCGCCTTTAATGCTTCAATTGTTGGGAGTAAACCTGAAACACCGACAACTGAACTTAATACAAGATTTGTATCAGGATGGGTAGATACTTCAATTAAACCATCAGTTCCATATGTAATTTTTGTATTTGTTGAAATACGAGAACGCAATGTGTCCGCTAATTCTCTTGTCGCTACGCTTACAATACGAGGCTGAAACGATTCGATTTGCTTTTCGAGAAGATCGATATTATAATTTGCGGTTAAACCGACGATTTTAAAATGTTCAGGATGAGCGGAAACGACATCTAATGCAGATGTGCCAATGGATCCCGTTGAACCTAAAATGGATATATATTTTACCATGAAAAAACCTCCAAAGTTGTTTCGAGTATTTCTGCAAACCTATATATTATTAGACAATCAAGGTGAAAATTCCTGCTATATAAAACAGAAAATTAGGGTTTAATTGGAAAGGGAATGTGATAAACTGTAAAAAATAACGAAAAAGCAACGAAAGAGAAGAGTACATATTCAAAACTTTGCAGAGAGCTGATATGTGGTGGAAATCAGTAAGGGATGAATGTGGAATGGGCTCCGGAGCTTCTAGCTGAAATGAGTAGGCAAAGACGGTTACTTCACGTTAAGAAGTTGAAGTGAGCTATGATGATAGCTAATTAAGGTGGTACCGCGGGAGTCTCTCGTCCTTTTTATAGGATGAGGGGCTCTTTTTATTTTAAGGAAGGAGGAGTTAGAGTGAGTGAAAAAATAATGTTAACAGGAATTAAGCCGACAGGTTATCCTCATTTAGGAAATTATATTGGTGCGATTAAACCTGCATTACAAATGTCAAAGAAGAATGAAGGAAAAGCATTGTATTTTATAGCGGATTATCATGCGTTAAATGCTGTACATGATCCAAGTCAGTTTAGTAATTATACGAAAGAGGTAGCAGCCACTTGGTTATCACTCGGACTTGGAGAAGATGTTATTTTTTACCGACAAACAGAAGTGCCGGAGATTCTAGAATTAGCTTGGATATTAGCTTGCCTAACTCCGAAAGGGATTATGAACCGTGCCCATGCATATAAGGCGAAGGTGGAGCAAAATAAAGAAGCGGGTTTAGAGGTAGATGCAGGCGTGAATATGGGATTATATACGTATCCGATTTTAATGGCAGCTGACATATTACTATTTCAAGCTACTCATGTACCTGTCGGAAAAGACCAAATTCAGCATATTGAAATCGCGCGTGATATTGCGACGTATTTTAATCATACATTTGGTATGACATTTACGCTTCCGGAGTATGTCATACAAGAAGAAGGTGCCATTTTACCTGGTCTTGATGGAAGGAAGATGAGTAAAAGTTACGGGAATGTAATCCCATTATTTGCAGAACAAGAAAAACTACGAAAATTAATATTTAAAATCAAAACAGATTCTTCACTTCCAAATGAACCGAAAGAACTAGAAACATTATTTATGATATATAAAGAATTTGCGAAGGAAGATGAAATACAGTCGATGCGCGAAAAGTATGAAACTGGAATCGGATGGGGCGATATGAAAAAAGAGTTGTTTCGCGTTGTAGACCGCGAATTAGCAGGACCTCGGGAGAAATACGCTATGTATATGAATGAGCCAAATTTATTATATGAAGCGTTAGAAAAAGGTGCTGAGCGAGCAAGAAAAATCGCGAGGGTAAATTTAGCAGAAATAAAAAAACGGATTGGATTTGAGAGGGAACGTTAAGCGTTCCCTTGTTTTTTTAGATAATCTGTAATAACCCTCTCAATAACAGAAGGAAGATTACTAGGTAACTCATCAAGTGAAAAGAAGCGTAGTTCTTTCGATTCCATTTGGTCGCATACAAGTTCGCCATTGAATTCGCGGCAAATATAAACAACGAGTACACCGTGTACTTGATTGCCGTTTGGATAGATTTGAAAGAAATCTGGTCCTGAGTATGTACGGAATAGTTCTGGATTTTTAATAATAAGTCCAGTTTCCTCATATACTTCTCGCTTTAAAGCGTCTTCTAACGTTTCGTTATATTCTAAGGCGCCGCCAATAATGCCCCAGCGGTTAAAATCTGTACGTAGCTGCAGTAATATTTCATCTTTCTCATTTAATATAATGGCGTGTGAACCTATTAAAATAAGTGGATGATTTCCTACTAAATTTCTCATGTCTTCAATATAACCCATAGTTGTTCTCCTTATAGTTAATAATAGTTAGGAAGTTCTTTTAACATTCTTTCTGTTTTACGTGCTGTATAGGCTAAGTTATGATCATCTTTCGTTCTGAAAAATAATGTGCGTAAAAAGGTTTTAATGTTGGCACATAATATACAATACTCATTAAGCGAAAGGCGTTTTCTAATTTGAGGAAGCCTTTTTATTTTTTTATAAATAATTGAAATCAACTCATCTTGCGGAAAATCATGATATAGCATCGATAGTAACGGTGTAACAATTCGTTCATCTTCATTATTATGAAATAGATCCGATGGGATAAAAATTTTATTTAATAAACAATGAATTAATTCTTCATACCATTCAAAGGTCGTATAGGAATTGTGAACAATTTCAGTAAAGGCATCAGATACGTGGGCAAGACAATGAGCCCATCCTTTATTTTCAATATAGCCTCGAAAATCCGTTTCTAAGTTTGTGTATGTAATGAGTTTGTTTTTTATTTCTTCGATATCCTCTTCTGCAAAAAAGTAGTGCGAGTTAGCGAATTGTAGTATTAACGCAAGTAACGAAACCGTGTAAGAACGTGTGAAAACCCCATCTGTATGCGGTGTGTAAATGTCATAATATAAATACTCATCACTTAAACAAGTTTGTAGAAGTAATTTTAGCTGATCATCCATAAGGAATTCATGATGAATGAAATGTGCAAAACATTTATATATAAGTTGGTAACGAACGTAACTATCAGTTGTTCCGATATACTGAAGCATATTGAGCGTTAACTCATTCAAATCTATATGTTGCAGTTGCGTATAGTCATTTTGTTGTATAAGCTCTAACTGTTGTTGCAATGCTGTAATATCCAATGGAGAACCTCCTCCGCACTTTAAAGATGCAATGTTTTCTAGTATTCTATATATTCAAGGACAATCCTGCTCATGCAAGGAGAACAAGTAGAAATTCGAGTATGACATAGATGAGGGAAGTATATGATGACTATAGAACAGTTAGAAAAACATTTTAAAATAAGAAGAAATGCTTCTTCTATCATAATAAAAGAAAATAATGCAGAGGCTTTTACAGAAGAGAAATTAAAGGAAATAATGCAATATTGCGTTGCTGAGGCTGAAAAAGAGGGAATAGAAAACTTACATTTTGAAATTTCTTCAAAAAGCCCAAATTATGATGTGTATAAGAAATGTTTCGAAACGTATTCATTTGAATATGCCACTGAAAACATGATTGTGTTTAAGGATATATATGAAGTAGAAGATGTAGAGAGTGAAATTGATTTTAAGCTTATTGAAGAGATAGGCGAAGACGTTTTTTATTCACTGTGGAATGAAGTGACGGGAGAACAAATCGATTATGATCACTTTGTAAATATGATGCTACAAGAAATTGGTGAGCAATGGAAAGAGCATTGTTTAACAGCGAGTGTCGATGAAGAGCCGATAGGAATTGTAATCCCACATATTGAAAGAGGTACGTTAGAAGAAGGGAAACTCATGTATTTCGCAGTTTCTCCAAATATGCGAAATAAAGGATATGAAGCAGCGTTCTTTACAGGGGCAATGTTTGTCTTAAAAGAAATAGGCGCATCTTATTATATTGGCGAGACAAATGTACAAAATGAGTGGATGAAGGATGTTTTTGAAAAGAATGGATGTCAGTTATTAAGTTCTACTGAGCGATATGTGAGGAAGGTTTAGGAGGCTGAAAAAGGTTCTTGAACTTGTTTAACGGGAATCCGTGTACAAATTTTGAACAAGTAAAAGAACTTCTTGCCTGTTTGTAAGATAAAAAGAAAAATGAGAACGACAAAATAGATATTTCTATAATACAATAAAGAAAGATTCGATTATACGAGAAAGCGTTGGTGAAAGAATGGAGCAGCAAAGACATTGGTTACAAGCAACTGTAGAAAGAAATGAAGATCATACGTTACAAATAAAGTGGGAAAATAATATAGAAGAAGTTCGTATTTATTGGAGTACTTCACCAGATCATATTGAAGAAACTGGAGAATTACTTGCAACAGTAAATGGAGAATCATCATATACAATTGAAAATCTAAGTGAAACTGAGCGTCCATATTTTAGACTAGTAGGTAGTAATGGACAAGCAGTAACAGTAGCTGAGCGTAGATTGCCATTACAAGGCGCGTTTAACTTCCGTGATATGGGAGGATATGAAACGACTGAAGGCCGTAAAGTAAAATGGGGCAAGTTGTACCGTTCTGAAGAATTAGCAGGACTAACTGAATGGGATATTGCGTATTTGCAAAAATCTGGCTTGAAGTTAATTTGTGATTACCGTACAGATTTTGAGGTAAAGCATAAGCCAAACCCAGAAATTACAGGCGCTCGTCAAGTGTGTTTACCCGTTATGCAAGAATTAGCGAAAGACTTAAATATAAATGAATTTTTCCAAGTTGGTGACCTTTCTATGTTAGGGAAACCAGGCGAGTACCTTGTGAAAATGAATCAAGATTTCGTAAGTGGTAATGAAGCATTCGTGAGCTTCTTAAAACTAGCGCAAAATCCGGAAAACTTACCGTTAGTAAACCATTGTACAGCTGGAAAAGACCGTACTGGATTTGGATCAGCATTATTATTACTTTTACTAGGTGTACCAGAAAAAACAGTAATGGAAGACTACTTACTAAGTAATGGTTTCCGTGAAAAGTTAAATGAAAAAATGATGGCCTTTTTAGGTGCAAAATTACAAAACGATGAAAGTAGAGCAATATTAGGTGCAATGTTTGAAGCGCGCGCTGAATATTTACAAGCTGCGATTGATGAAGTGAAAAAGCAATACGGTTCAGTTGAAGCGTATGCTGAAAAGGCACTCGGCTTTACGAAAGAGTCGTTAGAGGAAATGAAAGAGTTATTGCTAGAGGATAAATAAGAATTCGGGAGGCTGATGTGGATTAGCCTCCCGAATTCTTATTGTTGATATAATTTCGTTCCATAAAGTGATTGATAACCGAATATCGTTGTTCGCATTATGAAATTTTTCGTTGCCTTATTATGCCTATAATAATTGGAATAGCTGTCCCAATTAATAATATCGGTAAAAATAATTTTCCAAAACCGCCGCTCCAATCTAGAGCTATTGAAATTGTTTCAAATTGGATGAAAGCAAAAATAAGTAAACAGACATTTTTTAATTGATTAAGCATTTTTCTGCTATTTAAATAAAACTGTTTAGCATTCGATTCATTAAATCTTTTTGGATAGTTATGAACTTCTGGAAACTTTTCTAAAGTTTGCATGAGAAGGAGTATGAATGCCCCTATTCCTGGTAGAAGTAAAAGTTCCCACTTTGATCCCCAACGATCTACAGCCCCATATGCGTTATAATGTGCAGGTACTTCCTCAGGTAATCTTCCCCAAATGATAATCAAAAAAATGATTGATCCAAAGAACAATGAATATCCAATAATATCTCCAACCCATTCACTTTTTGTTTTCGGAATTTTTATTTTAGGTCTTTCCCATGAATTTACTATATTTTTCCGCCCCCCTCTATGGTAACTATAGTAATATACTTCCTGTGTTCCCTTTTTAAAAATTGGATTCATTATCCAAATTATCTCAAATTAATAGTGTTTTCACAATTAATTATTATTGAATAACATGACTCATGTACCTTAAACAACTTTAAAATCTCTGTACAGCTACTATTCGTAAAGGGAAAAAGTTCGACTTAAGAGACGATTAATGAGAAAATACAAGTTGTAAATAACGTACTAGTTGAGGAGAACATTATGAAATATAAAGTTATATTATTCGACGTAGATGATACATTATTAGATTTTCCTGAAACGGAAAGAAACGCATTACATAACGCGTTTGTACAGTTCGGGATGCCTACAGGATATAATGATTATCTTGCAAGTTATAAACAGATTAGTAATGGATTATGGAGAGATTTAGAAAATAAAATGATTACGCTAAGTGAATTAGCGGTAGATCGATTTAGACAATTATTTGCACTTCATAATATAGAAGTAGATGCGCAGCAATTTAGTGATAGATACCTTGAAAACTTAGGAAAAGAAGTACACCTTATAGAAGGTGCAGTGCAATTATGTGAAAATCTACAAGATTGCAAGCTAGGTATTATTACGAATGGATATACGAAGGTGCAACAATCTAGAATCGGAAATTCACTTTTAAGTAACTTCTTTGAACATATTATTATTTCAGAAGAAGTCGGCCATCAAAAACCAGCACGTGAGATTTTTGATTATGCGTTTGAAAAGTTTGGGATTACGGATAAATCAAGCGTACTAATGGTTGGAGATTCCTTAACTTCTGATATGAAAGGCGGAGAAGATTACGGTATTGATACGTGTTGGTATAATCCGAGTTTGAAAGAAAATAAGACAGATGTTAAGCCGACTTATGAAGTGGAGAGCCTGCTAGAAATTGTGGAAGTGGCGGAAGAAAAGGTAGTTTCATTTTAATCGTGTTGATATTTGTCGATAAGTCGATATAATTTGAGTTACGATAGATATATCGAAAAAATCGTTGATATATTTTAAGTTACGATAGATATATTTGAAAAATCGTTGATATATTTTAAATTGCTCTGGTCAATATAGGAAAGAGCTGTGTAACAACTAGAGGTGAATAAAGAATGTTAACATTTTTATTTGAGTTAGAAAAAAGTCTCCCGAAGAAGGATGAGCCACGGTATGATGCTTATTCAAAGGGCTTTATCGAAGGAGATGTAACGATTCGCGCGAATGACAGCGTACTTTTCCAGAAGTCATGCATGAAGGTCGCAGAGCTCGGCATTTATTTAGGACAGTGGATGGAACAAGTGCAACATGGGCAGAAAGAACAATTGAATTATGAAACGAGTGACCGTGAGGAGGTAATTCTCGGGTTCTTCTATGAAGAGGAAGATCAGTGGAGAGTTTCTTCCAGTTGGCAGCAATTTGAACTTCAGGAACGTATATCCACTACAGCATTAGTAGAGAGCGTTGGGCGTTATTTGAATGAGCTAAATAAGGAACTGCGCGCGATAGAATATCCTGTTACGTTTGATCAGTATTTAAGAGGAGAGCGAATGATGCAGCTTTCTTATAAACGACTGTGTGATAGTAAAGCGGATACGACTTCAATAGAGGTTTACAATGGAAGCGAGGGAGTAGGCGCAGTACGGGGCTATTATAAAAATGCTTTGATGAAAGTGCTAGACTTCATTCCGAAAGTCGGTAGTAATATCATTTATGAAATAAAGGATAGTAAGGACAATATTCGCGTCATTGCAAAGGATGTAAGTAGGCAGCGTCAAAGAAGGATTTTAGTAACGTACATCGATAATAATGATGCAGAGCATGAAATACTTGTATGTGATGGAAAGTTATTAGATGCAAATTTCTTATTTACCTTTACATATAAGGGAGAAGAATATGTTGTTCACAAAACTTCAATTGGACTTGGAAAGTTATTGCGAAACGGCTATGTAATCGCAGATTGGAATATTCGTCTTGAGGAAGATATGTATTATATCAAAATGGATGTATATGATGAAGATTATATAGAGGATCAATACTTACTGTTAGGCGTATTTCATGCTGTTTTGTATGGGTGATAAATGAGTAGTACCGGTATTCTTCATGGAAAGAATGCCGGTATTTTTATATGATTTTTTGTCTTCAATTAATCCTCGAAAATAAAAACCTCATCAATTGTACTATGAAGTGCCTTCGCAATATCGTGAGCAAGTTGCAAGGAAGGGTTGTATTTTCCTTTTTCGAGATGGCTTATCGTTTCACGACGTACACCAACAGTTTTCGCTAAATCTTCTTGTGTCATATTCAATTTGGCGCGGTATTCTTTTATTTTCGTTACGAACGCCATGGTGCATCTTCCAATTCATCCACTGGTTTATCGTAAAAGAACATAGAGAAGCCGAACGTAAGAATGAGTGTGCCGAAAAGAAGAGCGATATCAATCTCTTGTAGCGCCGGGTTTGGAAATAACATTTCAATAAACATAATGATAGCGGTCGTTAGTAATGTAACGATAAATGCATTGCGGCACGATTTATTGACGATTTGTTCAAACAGTTCATCGTGTTGAACTGTTCTATACGATGTGAAAAAGGAGAAGAAACAGAACATAGTAAACAATCCTTGTTCATAAAAAAAGCCGAGGAATCCAAAGAAACCGAGAAAACCTAAATATTTAATCCAAGTTGTTTTCACGATAGATTCTCCTTTCAATGTTAGAAATAAATCACGTTATGTTATAAATATATCACATATGAAAATGTATAGTAATAATAATTTTCCAATTCTTTTCATAATAATAGTAAAAAGAGGAAATATAATGCGAAATAAAGAGGATAATATTGTAAAATGGTTGTAAGGAGGGGGAGGAAGGAATGCTAACTTGGATTATGATCGTTGTATTACTTGTAGTGATTACTGTAGTGGCAACGGTATTAATTGGGCGGAATGGTGATGCGGATTATAGTAAAGCGACAAAAGGGAATATTAAACGGCTGACGATGATTTATATTATACTAGCTGTCGTTTTAATCGTTGGATTAGGCTTGTATATTTATTTTAAAGGTTGAAAAAACTGAAAAAATATAAAAATCTAAAAATATAAGTATGCTATAATGTTAATATAGTTATTTGGTAATTAAGGAAAGGATTGGATGGAATGATTGAAATTACGAATGTGTCAAAAAGTTATAATGGGTCTACTTATGCAGTAAAAGATTTAAGTTTATCTGTGCCTAGCGGAGAAATCTTTGGGTTTTTAGGACCGAATGGTGCGGGTAAATCAACGACAATTAAGATGATTACTGGTATTCATGGAGTGGACAAAGGGACGATTACGATTAACGGTAAAGATATTATGAAAAATCCGATGGAAGCGAAGAAGACGTTTGGTTATGTTCCAGATAGTCCGGATATGTTTTTACGATTAAAGGGAATTGAATATTTAAACTTTATGGCAGATATGTATGAAGTGCCGAAAGAAGTACGCCAAGAACGAATCGAGTCTTTAGCAAAGAAGTTTGATCTTTATAATGCGTTATCTGATCAAATTCAAAGTTATTCACACGGTATGAGACAAAAAATTGTTATTATTGGTGTGCTCGTGCACGAGCCAGATGTATGGATTTTAGATGAACCGTTAACAGGGCTTGATCCGAAATCTGCATATATTTTAAAAGAAATGATGAGAGAGCATGCGGATAAAGGAAAGATAGTATTTTTCTCAACGCACGTATTAGAAGTGGCAGAAAAAATATGTGACCGCGTCGCGATTATTAATAAGGGAAATCTTCAGTTTAAAGGAAATTTAAATGAAATGAGAGATCATTTTAAATCCAATGAATCACTTGAAAAAATGTTCTTGGAGATGACGGGCAATGAGTAAAATTTGGACGTTAACGAAAGTATTATTGAAATTAAATTATGCAGATTTCATAACAGATAAGAAGAAGCGCTGGGCGTATGTATTTTCATTTGCAGCCATTTTATTTGTTGGTTTTTTAATATTTGGTTCGATGACGCACGGAATGTATGAAGGTATGAAACATTTGGGGCAAGATCCAGGAATGATTATCGCAATGGGACTTGCGATTGCGAGTATATGGGTATTTTTAATGAGTATAACGAACATTTTAACTGTATTTTACTATAGTAATGACATTGAAATGTTATTGCCGTTACCATTGAAACCAGCGCAGATTATTTCGGCAAAGTTTCTAACGGTATTAATTACACAATACGTAATGAGTTCATTTATTTTATTACCAATCTTTATTACGTACGGGTTAAAAAGTGGCGCATTTATTACATATTACATATACATGATTTTTATTTACTTACTCTTCCCGATTGTGCCGTTAGTATTAGCTTCATTACTGATGACAGTTATTATGAGGTATACAAATATAGCGAAAAATAAAGATCGAGGCAATATATTTATTGGAATCGTAAGTATACTATTTATTGTAGGAATTAATGTATTTTTACAGTGGAAAAATAAAAGTTCATTTTCTGAAGATGCACTTACGAATTATCTTGCGAGCAACGAATCTTCACTTTTAGTACAAATGACAAATTATTTTCCAACTACATATTTTGGAGCAGTGGCATTAGTAGAAAATGCAAATTGGAAGGGTCCTTTATACGTAATAATTTTTGCACTTATTTCATTTGTATTTTTTGTGTTGTTTTATTACATTGCAGAGCGTACATATTTAAAAGGGGTTATTGGACTTTCAACGAGTACAGCAAAAAAAGAGGTCATTTCAGCAGAAGGTTTACAGAAATCAACGGTACAAAGTTCACATTTGAAAGCGTATGTGAAAAAAGAGTTTAAAACGTTATTCCGTACACCGCAATTTTTCTTAAATTGTATCGTACAAACTTTCGTTATGCCGATTATGTTATTCTTTGTTTTATTCGTGCAAGATGGAAATTTAAAGTGGATAACAGGGTATATTGATAATCCAGAATCAGCAGGTCTTGCAATTGGCGTTGGTCTTTGTGCATCGTTATTTTTAATGGGAAGTAATGTTATCGCAACAACATCATTTTCACGAGATGGAAGTTCATGGTTTGTGAATCGTTATTTACCTGTAAAAGCTTCGGATATCTTTTTTGCGAAAGCGATCACTGCTTGGTTAATTAATGTAATTATTTTAGCAGTATTCGGTATTACGATGGCAGTTGTAGCGGGGATATCTCCAGTATTTATGGTACTTTGGTTCTTACTAAGTGCGAACGGTTTATTGCTAATCAATTTAATCGGTACACGCTGGGATGCACAAACTGCAGATATACATTGGGATACAGAGCAGAAATTATTTAAGAGCCGATATACAACTTTGTGGAACTTTTTAGCTAATATTTTTATAGCTTTAGTTATTGTAGCGGGAGTAAGTCTATTATACTTCTTCCTTCAAGTAGGACTGTGGGTTATGTTTATCGTTTTATTTGTAATGTTTACGATTGTAAATTATATCTTCATTAAAATTTTAAAATTAGGTGCAGAACGTATATTGTCAAATATTGAATAAAAAGATAGATCCTCTGTATTCGTGCAGGGGATTTATCCATAGATGGAGGAGAAAAGGTGAAGAAAATAGCAATTGTAACAGGGGCAACTCGTCTGAATGGAATTGGTGCAGCTGTATGCAAGGTGCTTGCTCAAAAAGGGATAGACATTTTTTTCACGTACTGGTCTCAGTATGATAAAGCGATGCCGTGGGGAATGCATGATAAAGAGCCCTTTTTGTTGAAAGAGGAGATTGAAAGTTTAGGTGTTCGATGTGAAATGGCAGAAATCAATTTATCGCAGTCGTATTCGCCAAATCGTTTGTTTTATATGGTCTCAGAACGTTTAGGTGATCCATCTATTTTAATTAATAATGCAGCGTATTCTACTCATACGAGAATTGAAGAATTAAATGTAGAACAGTTAGATAAACATTATACAGTGAATGTTCGCGCTACTATGTTATTAAGTTCATTATTTATAAAACATTATGCACTGAAAACGAGTGGCAGTATTATTAATCTTACTTCAGGACAGTCATTAGGGCCAATGCCTGATGAACTAGCATACGTAGCGACGAAAGGAGCAATTGAAGCATTTACAAAATCAGTAGCACCAGTTGCGATGGAGAAGGGAATTACAGTGAATGCTGTTGATCCAGGACCGACGAATACAGGATGGATTACAGAGGAGCTGAAGCATCATTTAGTGTGGAAGTTCCCGCAAGGTAAAGTAGGAGAACCGTCAGATGCAGCACGCTTAATTTCTTTTTTAGTAAGTGAAGAAGCAAAATGGATTACGGGGCAAGTCATTCATTCGAACGGTGGTTACTCATAAATATATTATGTTAACAATTGTTGAGAAACAAAAAATGAAAGAAAATATTATTTTTTTGTATAAATAAAATGTCAAGAAAGATAAAAATTTGATAGGAGAGTATATCGTCATATGAAGATAGTAATTCTTCATGTGACAATATACTCTTTTTCTTTTACTACAGAGAAGAAAAATGAAGTAGAAGAAACTCGAATATTCAAATTGGTTTATCAGTTTTTGTACGTATTATTATGAAGATTACTGTCGGAAAGATGGTAATTCGTATGAAAAGGGATTTTTTAAGAGGAAATCGAATCGTAAAGGGGAGGATAAATAAAGTAAACATAGGGGGATTTATATGAAAATGAAAAAGGTCGCTATCGCATCGATAACAATTGGTACAATGCTTACTATGGCAGCTTGTAGTCCTTCAGCAGAGAAAGAGACAGAAAAGAAAGAACAAGTAACAGCTCAAAATGAAGGAGAATCAAAAACGACAAGTGCAGATGAGACGTCAAAAACAACGAAAGATACTGAAAAAGATACAAATACTTCTTCAAATGAAAAAACAGATAAGGATGCAAAAAATACGAAAGAATCATCAGGAACAGAGAGTAACGGCAAAACATCAACTCAAAATGAGAATGTGAAAACAAAAGAAAAAGAAACGACAGGAAAAACGAATGACGAAACGACTAGCGGAAAAACAACAGATCAAAGTACAAGTACAAACTCAAACGGAAAAACAACGAAAGATCCGAAGAAAAGCGTAGCTGTGAAAACGAGTGTTAAAGAAGTTGCTGCATTAGTTGATAGCTTAGACAAGCAATTAGCTGCGAATCCGAAATTAGAAACAGTAAATAAACTTGGAAAACAAATTAATGAAAAATGGGATGTAATCGAGAAAGAGTTAGAAGCATCACACCCAGCTGAGTATAAAACAATCGGACAAAGTATGTATCCGTTAATTGTAGGAGCGGAGAAAGAAAAGATAGATATTAATAAAATGAAGTCATTAACGACGAAAACGAAAAAAGATTTAAATCAGTTATTAACGAAACTTTCGTAGTTTCAAAAGCCTACTGTGGAAGTAGGCTTTTTTGTATTTTTTGTAAAAGTCTATTTATTTTCAATTACGATACGAAATGAACCGAATGCTTGTTGACTGACATAATCTTCTTCGCTAGTTTTATAAGGAAATGGAAAAGCGACGAGCTGAAAATTACTTTCCTGATCCACTGAAGGCAATGTAAAATTGAAAATTTGTCTCGTTTCAGGTGCGACCGCAGTATAAACGATTTTTTTATCATTACATATTTCAACTTGTTCCCAATCTTTAAATGCTACGATTGCGTAAGTCATTTCATCTTTCGTTTCATTACCGTTTGATAAGGTTAATTGTCTGCCTTCTTTTTCAGAGAAGACAGTTTGTAATTTTTCTTCAGTGTTCGTAACAAATAATGGTTCATAAAGACCATCTTTTAAAATAGCATTTGGTTGTATAAAGGTGAATTTTATTTTTTTGCTTCTCTCCTGAGAGGAATTTATGGAGTATCGCATACTTAAAATCTCTTCTAATATAACCGCTTTATTTAAGTCATTATCTTTTAATTTATATTCAGGTTTTTTAATTATTAAAAAGGTTAATTCACTTGCATTAGGAGAAGTGTGTAAAGTGATTCTCGTAGTAATTGAACTATTTGGTTTCATATCAAAAGAATAGTGTAATACTTCATTAGCAGCTTCTTCTATTTTAAAAGGTTTTTGTTCGTAATCTTCTAGGACAATTAATCCATATTTTCGGTCTTCATCAACATTATGTATGAATGATAACGATACATTTATTTTATTATTCTCCATAGTAATTTCACTACCATTGTTAATATGTTGACCTTTAGTATTCTTCAATCCGTAAGAAATAGTATTGGTTTGTTGCTCTCGCTTATTTTCTGTAGGAGATGTATGTGGTTGTATGATTGAAGTATGGAATAAAACATAAATGATAATTAACGAAATAAGTATAACACTGATAATAATATACATTTGTTTCATAAATAGCACCTCAATATATTTAAAATATAAGAGAAAAAAGATATGCAAGATGCATATCTTTTTTCTCTTTCTTACCAGGAAGCTTTTGTTTCGTGATTCACATCATTATAACCATTTAATTTATAGGTATGATTACCAATAGCATAATCATCTCCATAATAAACACTTGTATTGGTCGCTGTAGCACTTACATAAGTTGTTTTTTTGGCACTATTACTTTTCGTATTCACTATTGAGCCATCGCCATTGAAAGTTCTTGCTTTTGCATAAATATAGTCTTCGGTCGTAGTTGATTTCGATTTAGCAACTGCATATGGGTTACCGAAAAAGGGAGTATACACGCTAATGTTAGAGTCGTTCTTAGGTGCAGCTGCAACAATCAAACTAGGAACATTAGATGTTTTTGCTGATTGAACTGTATCATAGTCAACTAAAACAGGCTGCTTGTCTGCAGCACCCACCTCTGAGGCACTTGCGTTATTAGTAAAACCAAAACCTAAAACCGCTAACCCTAAAGTTATCACCGCTAAAGATTTTTTCATATTCACTAATTTTCCCACCTTTTTAAATTTTTGAGTTCGAACTCAATTCATACAATATATGAAAATTTTGAAACTCTCAATAACTTGTCCCATACTTAACTTACCTTTTACTTTTGATTCAACATTTCTTCATTTGTAAAAAATCGAATATCTCTTCTAATGCTTAGCCAGCAAGGGAAACAGGTTTAACTTTATGAAATTCGTGTAAATTTAAATCTATTCATTTCATGATCTCTGTTATTTTTAAGGTTATGTGGGAAACTTATTTAAAAAAGGATGGTGATAAAAATGACAATCGATCGAGTTTGTACAATTGGGCCAGCAAGTAATAATAAAGAAACGTTAGCGAAGTTAATAAACAATGGTATGAAAATAGTACGGTTGAATTTATCACATGGTACGCATGAAAGTCATAAAGATATCATTCGTTTAGTCAAATCGTTAGACGATTCTATTAAAATTTTAGGCGATGTACAAGGTCCTAAAATAAGGTTAGGTGAAGTAAAAGGAGAACAAATTACACTTCAGGCGGGAGATTCTTTTATTTTACATACGCAACCAGTTACAGGGAGCAATAGAGAAGCAAGTGTTGATTATGCAGGAATCGCGAATGACGTGAAAGTTGGCAGTAGAATTTTAATTAATGATGGAGAAGTTGAATTAATTGTTGAAAAGATAAGTACGGATAAAATAGAAACAAAGGTGAAAACAGGTGGTAATATCTCATCTCATAAAGGGGTGAACTTACCAGGGGCAATCGTTAGTTTACCAGCTATTACAGAGAAAGATAAAAAAGACATTCAGTTTCTTCTAGAAGAGGATGTTGATTTTATCGCATGTTCTTTTGTAAGAAAACCTAGTCATATAAAAGAAATACGAGATTTTATACAACAGTACAAAGAAACTTCTCCTAATGTAATTGCCAAAATAGAAACGATGGAAGCGATCGAGAATTTTCAAGATATATGTAAAGAAGCAGACGGAATTATGATTGCACGGGGCGATTTAGGAGTAGAGTTGCCGTATCAATTTATTCCGCTTTTGCAGAAAATGATGATTCAGGAATGTAATCGAACGAATACATATGTTATTACAGCGACACAAATGCTTCAATCTATGGTAGATCATTCTATTCCAACAAGGGCTGAGGTGACTGATGTGTTTCAAGCTGTACTGGACGGAACGAATGCAGTTATGCTTTCTGCTGAAAGTGCGTCAGGCGAGCATCCAATTGAAAGTGTAAGAACATTACATCTCGTTTCTGAATTCGCTGAGCATGTGAAAAAAGACGGGCCTTTTGTCATGAAAGATGTATTGGAATTGCTGCATAAGTCTTTGGATGAGTGATAAATAAAAAGAGGGCGGATATGCATCCACCCTCGTGTTTTTCATTCTTATTATTCTTGCTCTTGCTCGTCCAAAATTTTATCAAAAGCAGCAGATACTTTATCAAACTCTTCATCATTTTCAATGTATGAAAACTCATTATCTTCTTCTACTTTTAAAAAGAAAATATCAATGTCTTCCTCAGATTCTGTTTGAATGTCTTCTACGAAGGCAACTGCAATATATTCTGCGCCTTCGACATCCATCGCTCCAAGTACTTCTACTTCCTGATCCTCATTATTCTCATCACTGAGAGTAAACACTTCGCCAACTTCAATATCAGACATATCCATTCTCCTCCTGTTCGACTCTAAAAAATAGAGCGCTCAAACTGTATACATACTAACATATCTTTCCATGAAAAATCAATTTCATACATTAGAAAAACAACTGATTCTTCAATAGAATAAGTATTTAGCTAGAAGGAGTTTTATTTGTGAGTGCTATATTACTTAATCCATTCAACAATTGTATCCATAGTTTGTCTTGTTTTATCACGCTTTGGCTCTTCTTTACGGTAACCAAAGGCAACCATAACAGATACTTCAAGATTATCATCTTTTATAATACCTTCTTGACGAAGTAAAGAATCTACTTTCTCTTTATCAAATCCTTCTATTGGACAAGAATCAATGCCGATTTGAGCTGCACTCGTCATCATATTACCTAAAGCAATATAAGATTGCTTAGATGCCCAATCAAATACAGCACGATCCGATTGTAACAAGTTAAAATCGGATTCCTGGAACTTTTTGAAGAATTCATATCTGATTTTTTGAGTGTCTTCAGGTAATCCAATAATATCGTTCATCATATATTTAATATACTCTGCATCATAATGCATATCTTTAATGTTTCTTGAAAGAACAATGACAAAGTGACTAGCTGTTGCAAGTTGCCCACTAGCGCCCCATGAATACGGTTGTAGTTTTTCTCTTAATTCTTTATTTTGTACGACAATAAATTTCCAAGGTTCATAACCAAAAGAAGAAGGAGATAATCTGCCTGTTTCTAAAATGAAATGAAAATCCTCTTCTGAAATTTTGTGCATAGGATCGAACTCTTTACATGCATGTCTGAAATGGAAAGCCTCCATAATTTTCTCTTTTGTAATTTGTTTTGTATTTGTCATAAAAGTTCCTCTTTTCATTAATTTATTTTTGTAAGTAAATTATATTTTTAAAGTAACATAGATACAAGTACGCACATTTATGTGTTATAGTATCAAAAAAGATACTATTGGTAAGGGAAGAGACTTATGATGGATTGTTCAAATGAAAATAATATAAATCACCCATTTTTAAATAAATATTCTTGTCCAGTAGAAGCGATGGTTGAGGTTATTGGCGGAAAATGGAAAGGGGTTATTTTGTATCATTTATTAGATGGTACAAAGCGGTTTAATGAATTAAAAAGATTAAAACCTAATATCACACAAAGAATGTTAACATTGCAGCTGAGAGAACTTGAAGCAGATGGCATTATACATCGTGAAGTATACCGTGAAGTGCCGCCAAAAGTAGAATATTCGTTAACGGAGCTTGGTGAATCACTACGTCCAATGATTCTATTAATGATGGAATGGGCAACTCATAATATGGAGAAAGTTTTGGAGAGTAGGAATACGAAAAATAATAGGTAAGAGTTGTAGAAATAAAAGGTGTTTTCCATATGTGAAGACACCTTTTATTTCTATATTTTTTACTTTTTAACTTCAACTGCTGAAATTGCAAAGTCATGCAAGTTTACAGTTTTGCCATACCAATCAGCGTGTTTAAAAACAACACCTTTTCCATATCCTTCAGTTGAAGTACGTTCCCATAGCGTTGTTGAATAGCTAGCAGTAGGGGATGCTGTACTTACGGAAGAAATTCTATTTTGCCAACTAGGAGGCAAATTTTTAAAACCACTACTAAGAGAAAAATACTCGCCACCTTTATTTGCATGTTCATAGAAGTCTGTACTATTAGGTCCGCTCCCGCCAACCCCAAGGGGAGTGATTGTATGATTCAACCTTTGTTTATCTTTTTTAATAAAAGACTCTAAACTTTCTTTGCTCGAAAATCCATAAGATAACCAGTCTCCATTTTGATTTTGTTTCGGTAGAACTAACGTTATTTTTACGTCTTCCTTTGGTGGAGCATCCAATTGGTTAAACGAATCTACAGTCTTTTCATCTACAGTTACATATTCAAAAGAGGTAATCGAATAATCCTTTTCGGTACTAGCTGATACTGATCCCAATCCTACAGTTAATGATGAAATGGCTACCACTGCACTTACTATCAATTTTTTTAGCATGAATTCATCTCCTTTACACTTAGTTTTTTTACATACATAAAATGTATGATAATTAAGTTGTATTGTAAATATTTAGAATTTTATAAAAATAAAACAGAATATTCTTTTATTAGTCTGGGGTAAGGAGAGTAATTTGAAAAAGGATTTACTTAAAAAGTAAATCCTTTTTGGGGGTTAGCAATAAAGTTATTGTGTAAATTTTGCAATTTGCTAACCGACTTCAAAACTCTACTGATTAAAGTTTCATTTTATCCTGTTATGAATCATACACTTCTTTTGCATTCATAGAAGCCGCATCTAATAAAAGGAAAATGGCTGCTATAATATGTAGAACGATTACTATATAAGGAAAGAAGGCAACTAGAGTAACGATAATGCCGATATAATGAGGGTACGTATTCATGTCTACTTTTTTAGCTAATAAAATAGTAGTGATATGTAACACAATCAATAGAAGTAAAGGTATCCCATATAGGTTAACGTGACTTAGAAATAAATAATAACAAGGAAGTAATAAAAGATGATAGATCCCTGTAGTCCACTTTAGTGCTTGGATGTAGGTTTTCAAAGTGAATCCTCCTAAAATAATTCATATCTATATATTACCAAAAATAATAGGTAATTGGATATTATATATTTGTAGATTTTAGTAGAATGTAATTTTTTTATGTAAACTAAGTATAATCTATAAGATAGAAAAACCACCCAAACGAGGGTGGTTCGTATTATAAATAATTACTTAAAGAAGAAAGCGGAACCTTCACCTCACTACCTTCCTTCATATTCCGCAGCATAACGGTTTCTGTACTAAGTTCTTCTTCCCCAATAATAAGCACATAAGGGATATTCTCTTTATTGGCATAATTAAGGGCACGTTTTAATTTGCGTCCTGCTAGTTCGAGTTCGACTTTTAAGGAAGTGGTAGAACGTAATTGCTGAGCAATTTGTAAGCATTGTAATTCTGTCCCGAGTGGGATGATAAATACATCCGCTGTAGATGATATTGTTTCTTTCTGCGATAGTGCTGTATAAATAACGTCTAAACCGAATGAGATACCGACTGTTGGATAGGTCATATTATCGCCACGGAATGCCCCGATAATATTATCGTAACGGCCACCGCTACCGATGCTGGATGTAATCGATCCATCTTTTAGAAAGATTTCATATACGGTGCCTGTGTACATTGTAAGTCCTCGCGCTAAAAACGGATTGAATAAAGCATTTTCATTTATTCCGAGAGCGATTAAATATTGCTGTAATTGTTGTAATTCGTTTACTCCTTCGGCAACGAGTGGAGTATTGAAAGCTTCTTTAAAGTCAGCAATTGAAAGCTTTAGACAAGATAAAACGGTATTACATATCGTATCAGCCATTTCTTCAGAAATTCCGCGCTCTAATACATCTTTTCGTACACCATCAATCCCAATCTTTTCGATTTTGTCTAATGATAAAATAACGTCACTCGTTAGTTCAGTAGGGATGTTAATGGACTCAAGAATACCGTTTAACAATTTTCGGTTATTATATTGGATTGTTACTTCTAAGTTTAACGTTCGGAACAGTTCAAACGCCATGCTCATAAGTTCCGCTTCTGCCATAACTGATTCTACACCGACTATATCAACGTCGCATTGAATGAACTCACGAAATCTTCCTTGTTTAATTGGCCCATCTCGAAATACTTTTCCAATTTCATACCGTTTAAAAGGGAGGCGGATGTTCGGATTCATTGCTACGACTTTTGCGAATGGGATTGTTAAATCATAGCGTAAGGCAAGGGCACGTTTTCCTTGATCTTGAAGCGTATATATTTCTTTTAAAATTTCATCGCCACCGCCGTACTTGTAAGACATAAGCTCATACATATTTAACGTTGGTGTTTCTAACGGTTTACATCCGTATCGTTCAAACGTGTCTTCACACACTCTTTTAATTTTGTTTCGCAGTACTTGTTCCTCTGGTAAATAGTCCTTTGTTCCTTTTACGTTTTTCATTTCCATCTTAATCACTCCTTTTTTAAATTAAAAAAAGCTATATGGGTATAAAAATACCCACATAGCTTTATGAACGCTTCGTGGGTCAACAGGAAAAGCCCTGTACCCACGAAGAAAAATTTTTCTTCGGATACACGGCGTTACGTATGATGATGAAGTTGGAAAGACGTATTAAAATTTTGCATTAGAAATCTCTCCTTAACATAAGTTTTTCCAAATTATATCAGATGATTTTTGAAATATCAATATTTTCAGTTTTGAAATATACGTGAAGTTATGTAGGAGAATTGGAAAAGGGTGTATAATAAAAGAAAATTTAATGTTATGAAATAACTTTTTAAGGAGAAACTCATGAAAAAAGATAAAACAAATGCGATGCGAATATTAGATAAAGAAAAAATTGAATATTCGATGATGTCATATGATCCAAACGATGGGAAAATCGATGGCGTATCAGTAGCCGAGAAAATTGGACGAGAAGTGAGAGAAGTATATAAAACGTTAATCGCTCAAGGAAATAGTAAAAATTATCACGTTTTTATCATCCCAGTAGATGAGGAATTGAATTTAAAAGCTGCCGCAAAAGCAGTAAGTGAAAAGAAAATTGAGATGATTCCTGTAAAAGATATTACGAAAGTTTCAGGATACATTCGCGGTGGTTGTTCACCAGTCGGAATGAAGAAGTTATTTTCTACATGTATTGATGAAAGCGCCCAATCACTTGAAACGATCATTGTAAGCGGCGGGAAAATCGGTATACAAATTGAGCTGAAAGTGGATGACTTAGCGAAAGTGACGAGAGCGCAGTTTGGTGAGATAACGAAATAATGATACATAGGAAAAGAAACTCTAGTTTTATTAAATTTAGATAAAGATTTATAGGATAGTTAGTCCATTATGGGGCTGATTATCCTTTTTGTTTACATACTGGATAAACTGAATCGTTTGTTTGGCTTTGGGAGGAGGACAAAGCCTCGCGCGAGGACTTTAAATAAACAAGGAGAGTTACTCACAAAGATAGACAAAGGAAGGGAGCGTGTTTTAATGAAGGTTCAAGAAATCCCCATAAGAAAGCACATATTGTGGGATTCCAGTATTTTGGAAAATTCTCACGCTAAGAGTATGCAAGATTTTATACAGTTTTTTTGCTAATTCAGTAACAAACAAGAACCCTAAAACCGTGCTAGTATAGGAATGTATAAAAAAATGTATAGATTTATAGAACAAAAAAAGAAGGTTTCCTTGTGAGAGCAGGATTCTCTTTTTTCCTTGATACTGATAATGAGACGTTATGTTAACTTTACATGTATATGTTATACATCAAAACTCCGCATACAGCGTTCCACCCACATGGTACAATTAGAAAAAGGAGGAGGACTTCAAAATGATTTTAGAAGCAGTCATGTTGCAAGTAAAAGACGGTATGGAGACGGAGTATGAATCGGTATTTAAGCAAGCATCCTCAATCATCTCTTCCATGCAAGGATACATAAATCATGAATTACAACGCTGTATGGAGAAAAAAGGAAAATATTTGCTCCTTGTGCAATGGGAAACTTTAGAAGACCACACGATAGGATTTCGTCAATCTAAACAATATCAAGAGTGGAAAACATTATTGCATCACTTTTATGATCCATTTCCAACAGTTGAACACTTTGAGCGTGTAGAGTTATCACGAAACTGAACTTGACCGTCTATTAATACTTGAAAAGTAACTTCCAATAACGAAAATTATGTAAATAAGCTGTTCACTGGATTCTCATAGAAAACTGTGGTGAGATGGCTATGTATCGGTACCCTACAATAAAAAGGCAGGAACATATCAAATATGTTCCTGCCTTTGATTTTAGACAGATGTTTCCTAACAGTTGATTTTGTTAACGAAAGTCGACTTTAAATCAATATCTTGCGTGGAATAAAGTACATATAATAAAAGTATGAGGTGATGATGTGAAAGAGATAAACATTCATAAAAAAATTGCGGATAAGAGAAAAGAAAAGGGAATTACGCAGGAAGAGTTAGCAGCGTATATCGGTATTACGAAGGCGTCTGTTTCCAAATGGGAGACAGGACAGAGTTATCCGGATATTACATTTTTACCACTGTTAGCATCGTACTTTAATATAAGTATAGATGAACTAATCTGTTATACACCACAAATGGAACAGGGAGATATTAGGGATTTATATCATAGACTAGCGGAAGCTTTTAGTGAAGAACCGTTTGATGAAGTAATGATGGAGTGCAGGGGAATAATTAAAAAATATTATTCTTGTTTTCCATTATTACTTCAAATGGGACTACTTTTTATTAACCACCATATGTTAACAAAGGATACGGATAAAAGAATTGAAATTTTAGAAGAGGCAATGTCTCTTTTTAGCAGGGTGCAGGAAGAAAGTGATGATGTTTCTCTTGTGAAAGAGGCGGTATCGTTTCAAGCAACTTGCTATCTTATACTCAATAAACCGAATGAAGTATTGCAATTGCTTGGCGAAACGATACGTCCTAACGTTCCAGAGGAAGATTTAATCGCACAGGCGTATCAAATGCTTGGAAATACTGAAAAGGCAAATGAAATAATGCAAATTAGTATGTATCAACATTTAATACAACTCGTTGCGACAATACCAAATTATGTAGTAGTAAATGCCTCAAGCGTTGAAAAAGTAGAGGTAATTTTAAATAGAGCTTTTATGTTAATAGATATATATGAAATAGAAACATTACATCCTAATATGACTTTAAAAATATACTATGCTGCTGCGCAAGTATATTGTATGCAAGACAATTTTGAAAGAGCATTAGAAATGTTACGGAAATATGCAGCGGTTTGTGCGGCGAGCTTTACAGTAAATAGTCTACATTTACATGGGGATTCCTATTTTGATGCGATTGATGAATGGTTTGCAGAGTTTCCACTTGGTGCTAAAACAGTTAGAAATGAAGAGATTATAAAGCGAAGCATGTTACAAAGTATTGCAGAGAATCCAGTTTTTGCTCCAATGAAAGATGTAAGAGAGTATAAAAATATAATAACGAGTTTGAAATTTAAATTGGATATAAAAGAATAGGGGTGACAAAATGATGACTTTTGATGAATATGAAGTAGCGATCAATAGTGAGTTTACTTTACAAGGTACGATTACAAGGCCCAAAGCTGACGGGAAGTATGTGGCTGTTGTCATTATCGCGGGATCTGGGGAGATTGATCGTGATGGAACGATTGTACCGCTAAAGCTTGCGTCGAACATATATAAAGATTTAGCGCATATATTGGCGCAACTGGGCGTGGTGATGCTCCGCTTTGATAAGCGCGGAGTAGGAAAGAGTGACGGAGATATCATGAAGACTGGAATGTGGGATTTAGTTAGTGATATAGAGTCTACGATTACGTATTTAAAAGAACAACCATTTGTTGATCCAGAAAATATCATTTTGGCTGGTCATAGTGAAGGGTGTATGTTGGCAACAGTAGTAAATGCAAGAACACCAGTTAATGGGCTCATCCTTCTTACAGGAGCTGCGGAATCATTAGAAGAAGCTACGAAAAGACAAAGAGAAATTGCATATAAAGAACTAAAAGAGCAGAAAGGAATAAAAGGAAAACTAATGCGTCTTCTCAATGTGGAGAAACGTGGAGAAAAGCAGATGGAAAAAATAAAAGAAAAAATGATGAACACAGAAAAAGATACGATTAAAGTTGGTTTTAAACCGATGAATGCAAAATGGTTTAGAGAGCATTTTCAGCATGATATTTATAAAGATTTACAACAAGTAACATGTCCAGTACTAGCTATTGCTGGTGATAAAGATATTCAGGCTGACCCTGAAAGAGCGAAGCGGATTGGTGATTATGTGAAGGGTGATTCTGAAGTACATGTAATAAAAGATATGGATCATAGTTTGAAAAGTTTTGAGGGAGATTTCAAGGCTTTAGAGTTTAAAAAGAATTATGAAGAAGGGGCGGGAAAGCCACTTCATCCAGAGTTGGAAGAAATAATTGTGAATTGGATGGAATCATATTTTATCCCAGGTAGTAGGACTCTTACATCAAAATTAGGTGAATATGAGGAAGATGGAAGGGAGAGTAACTGCCTGTAAAAGACGGACTGGTGTGGGGGAATAGTAGGTGTAAGTAACTTCTGTAGTTTCAAACATATTCCCCTGATTGTAGGTTCTATAAACACCTTATAAATAATCCAGGCTATTTAATATTAGGAGGAAGCCAACTATACACATAATCCATGACAGAGCCGATCCTGTACTATTAGCAATTTTCATTCGAAGCTTCTCGAGAGGTTTTTGCATCCACCGACCAAATAGGAGATAGAAGAGAAACAGTACGAGAGAGGGCAATACCATAATAAAGTTGTATCCCGCTAAAATAGAAGACCATTCTATCCATGATAGATTAGAAGTAGTAAGTATGCCAATTGCCGCAAAATAAGGAAATGCAGTACCCGCTTCAATTAATGTAGTAGTGAATCCTAGTGCAATCATTGAAAAAATACTTTTTGTTTTTGGTGAAGGGACTTCTGAATTTTTCTTAGGTGGAATATAAAAGCTTACGATGAATAATATGACGCCAATAATAAATAACAACCAGCTTACGATTCGATTTTGAAATAAGCCAGAAATAAATTTAAACAAAAAATCTAATCCTAACATGAGTGAAACGCCAACAGCAAAATAACATCCTGCTACGGTCAATAAATAAACGAATAAACGTTTCGTAAGATTCTCTTTATCTGTTAAAAGTAGATATATTGTTACTCCTATTGTAGTAGGGCTTAGCGTGTCCAATATGGCTAATCCGCCTATTAGGAGAAGTTGTTCTGTACCCATCGCTCGTGCCCCCTTATTTCGGTTCAGGATGATTCTTTTCAGCCATAAAAATGGCATGTGCCTCGTTCATAAACTGAAGCACATCTTGATCAATTGGATATAAACTTAGCTTCTCTGATTGTTTTGGGGACATTCGTATCTCCCAAAGCTTATTTAAAAATTCATCCTCACCTTCAAATTCTTCTAAGCACTTTTCTTCCATTCTTCTTATGATATTTTGAACTTTTGTTGCTTTTGGTCCGTCCTTCATATAACGCTTTAACTGACCTATGAGGGCAATCCATTCGAGTGAATCAGAGCAGTCACTTGCCATTTTGGGGACTTTTTCTAATAGTTTTATTTCTTTTTCTTTAAATATAGATTCGCGATAATACTGTTGTATTTCTTTATCTTTGCTGGATAATTGCATGATTTTTTGAATCGCGATCCAGCTTTCTTCTCCCTCTAACGCAATTCCATTTATCATTTCTCGTAAGGATAATTCTATTTTCTTTAAATTTTCCTGCTCATTTATTACATAAGATAATTGGCTCTTTAAACTATCCGACCAATCCCACTCATTGAAGTCGAGCATATGTTTAATCTCTTGTAACGGAAATCCAACCTTTTTTAAAAATTGAACTTGCTGAAGTTTTTTTATTTCTTCATTTGTATATAAACGATGGCCACCCTCTGTTTTGGATGCTGGTTTTAATAATCCGATTTTATCGTAATAACGCAGTGTTCTTACTGTAACGCCTGTCAGTTCTGCAACTTTATTAATGTGTATCAACTGATAAACCTACCTTTCTGTACGTTAAGATTTTATCTTTAACGATTATTTTCTTATTTCGCATCTAACCTTCTTTACTAAGAAGATTTTTAAGTAAGTAGCCTGCTCCTAATCCAATTAGTGCACCAGGAAATCCATGATCCAGTAGCAGTCCAATACCTGCACCTATAATGACACATCCATAAATAATAATATCGCCCTGTTTCATATGAAAACCTCCTATTTTTCTAATTTCTTTTATGAAATTGCTAAATAGTAGCTACTTAACAGTATATAAAATGACCCAACGTCAACTTCAAGTGTTTTTGATTATTATTAATACATTTATATAAACCTTTAAAGCGCCCTCTAACGGAAGATTTAATTTCAAAATATTTTGCGGGCTTATCGTTCCAAAATATTTATACTAAAATATATAATACGGGGGTGTGGTTAATGGGTAGAAAGATTAGTTTTAATAAAGAGCAAGCTTTAAATAAAGCTATGTATTTATTTTGGGAGAAAGGTCATAAGCCGAGCTACTCTCTACGATAGTTTTTGAGGTAAGGATGCACTATTTAAACTAGCTGTGGAACATTATAAAAACTTTGGTGCCTTAGCATACAAAATTCACGTATTGTTCTTGCTATCCTGAGGTGAAATGGGAGGGAATGTCTTTTGGGAAGCATGCCTGTAAAGTTATTTTTTAAATCAATCCTATTTTTTTTCTTATGCGGTATTGTTGTTTATTCTATATTTCAGATTATGTTTGTCTGGAGTGCTTTGACAGGATTAGGAAGGGATGATATAGTCGGATTTTCTGATAATAAGTATGTAATTGGTCGTCCACCTGTTAGCTATAATTTATATAAAAAAGATAGTGGGGAAACTATATTAGATAATGTTATTGGTTATAAAAAAGGAAAAACGAAAAGCTATGTTCGGAATGAAATCGAATTTGTAGTGATAAATGAGATAAAGGGTAGCTATGAATTGTATAAAATAGAAAAGGCTTCAGAAAAGGATATAGAACGGCTGAAAGAAATGCAGAAATTAGAATGAAAGAGACTATTTGAAGGATAAAAATGCTGTTGGGTTGAAATAAAATTTAATAAAATACTAACTTCAGGATTTTTCATTTTTAACAAACTTAATTGGAATTTTACAAATGCACACATGTTATTGTTAAATCTAAAAAATGGTTTAGACTGATAACTGAGTTTTATTTCATGAAAAAAGTCAGCATAAAAATAAAGCATTAGGAGTTCAGTCCCATGTCTATCAAACTAATTAAAGTTTCTTTTTCAGGGATAGAAAGGAAATGAAATCATGGAAAAATCAATAAATAGTGAATTGATTGGAATGTTTATCTTTAATGAAACTTTTCATACATATGAACAAAACGAAGGAAAAGTACATTGGGGATTGGATATTGAAAAAGAGCTTGTACATGTACATGAAATGATGAAAAGAGCAGAAAAGCTTTATGTATGTATAGAAGAATTTGATAAAAAAGCTAAGGTCGCTATAGCGGAAGAATTAATAGAGTATAAAAATGATTTTTGGCCTGAATATGATGAGAATGATGAACATTTAGATTGGGATGCTGTAGATGCAGGAGAATATGATATGACGAAAGAAACATTTGAGCGGTCTATTACTCTGATGGACATTGTAATGAGAGAAAATGATATATATTGCGAATATAATGATGGAGATTTATTTGGTGGACATAGAATCCATGCTTCTTTTGACAATGAGTACAATTTATTAGCTGCAGAGATTTAGTTTTGAGCGATGAAAATGAAAAGGATTGATTACTATAATCAATCCTTTTTGTCATTATTATAAGATAACGGTGAAATACTAGGTAGAGAGTTGCATAGTGTTAACGTATTATCCGAAAGGAGTCTCCTTCCTGGGGCGTGTGAAAGGCGATAGTCTAGCGGTAGGTGGGAGATGAATTTCGGTTTGGTTTAGCCAAACATTTGGTGTTCCTATTTATTTCGCCCCTCATATAATCCGTCTTATAAGAGGTAACGTTTGGTATAACAATGAAAGTAGATAATAATCTTGTAGTGTTCAGGTTTTGTAATTACCGTCATAGCTTATGGGAAATGAAGCGAATTGGTCATTATGTGAAGGGTGATTCAGCAGTACATGTAATAAAAAATATGGATCATAGTTTAAAAAGTTTTGAAAGAGATTTTAAAGTATTAGAGCTTCAAAAGAACTATAAAGAGGGAGCGGGAAAGCCACTTCACCCGATGCTAGAAGAAATAATTGTGAATTGGATAGAGGCGCATTTTATCTCGCAATACGAGAGGAATAAGACTTCCAACTCAATATAAGGTGGAAGTGAGGAAAATCAATTGTTGATATACGATCGGTTGTTGTAGGTGAATCTAGTTTAGTATTTGTGTTGTAAGTTTTTTGTGTTTTTATCCCCTGTATAATGAAAAAACCTATTGGTTTTAGCTTTAAAAACGAACATTTTAGACATTATTTATAAAAATGTTCATATTTAGATTGCGTGCACACTAAAAGTTTGATATATTACCAATATAATAATTTTACACATCATCACTCGTATATACTCGGTAATATGGTCCGAGCGTTTCTACCTAGTTCCCAATGAAAGAACTGGACTACGGGTTAAAGTATTCGGCCGTGCTGTTCAATGAGCGCTACCGATCTATAATTTGGCATTTGTTTTATCTTTTGCTTAATTAACTTTGACTACCGTAGTTCTAGAAAGTAGAGATTCTTCTACAATTTCTAGAACTTTTTTGTTTGGACCAAAAGCATCGAGTATAGAAAACAACAAGAGAAAGAGGAGATTATTTATGAAGAAGAATACGTTGAAAAAATGTGCTGCCCTAGTAACTACTGTTGCATTTTCATTCTCGATACTTGCGGGATGTAATGCGAGTCCGAAACAAGTTGAGGCAAAAAACAATCAAAAACCAATCTTAATTCAAGGGCCAATGCCGATAGAAGCTGAAAAGTTTGCAAAAAGGTTAAAAAATGTGAAAGAAGAAAAGTCTGGAACTTTCGTATTTTATAAAGGAACTGTCGACAATTATCCTGTAATTGTTGCGAAAACAGGTAAAGGTATGGAAAATACAGCAGCCGCTACAGCAGTGGCTATTGAAAAATATAAGCCTATAGCGATTATTAACCAAGGAACATCAGGTGGACATGATCCTAATTTACATGTATTTGATATTGTTTTAGGGAAAAAAGTCGCGAATATAGGTTCATTAAAAACAACAAATATGGATGAGAATCAAGGGATTGAACCGAAAAAATGGATTTCAATGGACTTAATGGCTTCTGAAGGAAGTGCAGGAGAAGATCCAAATGCTGAGAAAATCCGATACTATGAGGGAGATAAGGATTTACTTGCAGCAGCTAATGCGGTGAAAGATAAATATACAAAAGGTAAAGTGGTGGAAGGGACTATAGGTTCAGCAGATCTTTGGAATAATGAAGTGGATAGAATTAAGTGGTTCCATACAAAATACGGTACATCTGTAGAAGAAATGGAAGGTGCTGCAGCAGCGCAAATTGCAAAAGCTTATGACGTACCATTTTTAGGGATTCGAGTATTATCTAACAATAAAACAAACGGTGGAAAATACAATCCAAATACAGCGGCGGCAAATCAAGAATATGTATATGAAGTAGTTAAAAAGTATATAGATTCGATACCAAATAAATAGTAGTAGTTCTGTCTCAATATAAAAATGTAATTATTACTGCACAACGTGTTGTGAACTCAGAATTGACACAGTTTCTCTAATTAAAATAGATTGGTGCCTACATGGTATCCAATCTATTTTTGTACTTATTCTTCAGAGGAAAAAGGGTTTTACACCAAAAAATAAAGACAATTATAGAAAAAGGAAAAGTCGAACTATCATCTTAATTTTTATTCAAAATGTTTTCTGAACGATTTATCAAATATGCATAATTGCATAAAAAAATTGAAATATATAAGTTAACATTAAACTACTTTTTAATTGTAAGGAATATTTTAATAATCTTTACTAGAGAAGGATATTCCTTGTGAAAAGTGAAATTGCTTGAAAAGTAGATAAACCAAAGTGTGGAAATAATACAGACTCAATAGAGTTTTGTATTAAATAAAAAGAAAAGGATGGGTATGGCTTTCTAAAAGTTTTTGGGGGTTAGAAAGCACTTTTTAGTTAATAGCCTCAAATTATATTTTAAAGGGGAAATGGGTATATGAAATTTCGAAATACAAAGCTTGCTATGGTTACACTATCTTCATTTTTTATTTTAGGTACTGCATCTGTATCATTCACAGATATCATACACGGTGAAGTAGCTTCTGTATCACCACAAGAGATTACTGTAAAAAGCTATGACGATACATATTATAATAATGCAATAGGAAAAACGGGTTTAGAATTAAAGAAGGAACTTCATAATGTTATTGATGATCATACAAAGTTATCATACAGTGCGGTTTGGGAAGCACTAAGAGATACGGATGAAGATCCAAATAATAAAAACAATGTGATACTCTTATATACTGGGCGCTCGCAAGGGAAACTTACGAATGGTTCAGGAGTTGATAATTGGAATCGAGAGCATGTTTGGGCAAAATCTCACGGTGATTTTGGAACCACTGCAGGAGCTGGAACAGATTTACATCATTTAAGAGCGACGGATGTATCTGTAAATAGCTCACGTGGAAATCTGGATTTTGATAATGGTGGTGTGAATCATTCGGAAGCGACAGAATGTAAATATGATAGTGATTCTTGGGAGCCTCGTGATAGTGTAAAAGGAGATATCGCTAGAATGCTATTTTACATGGCTGTTCGTTATGAAGGAGACAATGGGGAAATAGACTTAGAATTAAATGAAAAGGTGAATAACAATAAAGATCCATACATGGGCAAACTATCCGTTTTACTAAAATGGAATGAACAAGACCCGGTAGATGATTTAGAGCGAAAGCGTAATGAAGTGATTTTTACGAAATATCAACATAATCGTAATCCTTTTATTGATCATCCGGAATGGGTAAATAAAATTTGGAACTAAAATACTTAAAGGTATTTTACTTTGAGAGAAGGGATTGATCACTATGATCAATCCCTATTTATATCTATACTAGAATAAGTGATTTTTATAGGATTGGAGAGGGGAATAGGATAGATATTTTATCAAGTTAAGTATAATATGAGTCTTTTAATAAGGTCCCCACTCAATATTCACGCCAACAATAAGAAAAATAAGTCCGATGATAAACCAGATGAATGCAAGAGGAGCCATAAACCGAATCCATTTTCCGTAAGAAATGCCGCTCGCTGCGAGTACGCCCATTAAAACACCGGAAGTTGGATTGAGGCAGTTTACCACACCTTCGCCGAGCATAACAGCTTGTACTGTAACTTGGCGTGTAATGTGCATGAAATCAGCTAATGGAGCTAATATCGGAATGAAAATAACAGATTCTCCTGTCCCGGATGAAATGAGGAAATGTAATGCGGCACTACTTACATACATACCGATAACGCCAAATACAGGGCTTTGTCCTTCGAGAGACTGTGCTAGCTGATTCACAATTGTATCAAGCAATTTGCCTTGTTCTAAAATGACTGAAATACAACGAGCCATTCCGACGATCAAAGCACCGTATATGAGATTTTGGCAGCCTGCTAGAAAAGTAGAAGCGATATCGTTTGCTTTCATGCCGCCTATTATTCCCGCTGTAATTGCTATGAAAATAAAAGTAGCGGTCATTTCTGCGTCTGTCCAATGTAGACGAAAAGCGCCTATTAAAAATGCAAGTAACGATAAAGCTGAAACGAGTAAAATTAATTTGTGGCGTATTGTCCAAGGAACTTCTGTTTTCTCTATTTCTCTCTCACTTGAAAGAGCATTACTTGGAAACCAGTTGTCACCGAGAATGCTTCCTTTATTCGATTTCTTTAAACGTTTTACGTACCAATTAATATATAAAATGGTAGCAATTAAAAAAGAGATATAAATTGCCGTGCGTAAACCAATCCCCGAAAACATCGGAAGTTCTGCAATTTTTTGTGAAATGCCTAAAGGTGAGGGAGATAGAATAGTAGCATTAAAACCGGCATAAGTGCCTAAATAAATAATTGCTACGCCGACGATAGCGTCCCATTTTAATGTACGTGCAACGATGATGCCGATGGGGATAAAGCCAATAACTGAGTTAACGATAATACCAGTCGTTCCGAGAATAGAAAAGAGTGCGGCGACAATGCAAATGAAAAGTAATTGCTGATTACGAAATTTGTTAATCACATGATAGATTAAACCGTCAAGAGCGCCTGTTTTTTCAAGAATCGCAATAGCTCCACCTGTAAATAAAATTAAAAAGATGATAGGAGCAGCAAGTGTCATTCCTTTTTCAATAGCGGTAAAAAAAGAAACAAATCCTACCGGCGATTGTGGAACAGAATGATAACTTCCTGGTATTGTCGTTGTAACAGTCCCGTTTGTAACTCTTTTAAACTCTCCAGCAGGAACGAAATATGTAGTTATTGCACAAAGTAAGGCAATAAAAAATAGTAGTACGTACGCGTCAGGCATTTTAAACTTTCGTTTACTAGGCTGTTTTTTCGCCTCGGTCTGTAATTGCATAAAACCCCTCTCTTTCACTTGGTTAATTTTCAATATTCTGAAATTTATCTGTGGAATCGATTATAATAAAGGTTGCTTCCTAAGGCAATAGTTTTTCTGTTCTTTTCCTGCAATACAAATTGTTGCAACATTAGACAGGGAAACGAAAATAATCCAAGAATATGTTATATAGAAAGAATAAGGAAAAGAGGGGAATAAGATGTGGAAAACTACGGATTTATGTGATGAGTTTGAAAAGGAATTACAAATATGTCGCCAGTCTTTTCGTTCTTTTGGGAAGAAAGAACAATTTCACGGGAAAATTGCAACGGTAAAAGTGAAGGATGATAATGTACTAGTGAAGGAAGGATTGCAAACACTACCAGAAGGAACGGTATTAGTTGTTGATGGCGAAGCATCTACGAATTGTGCGTTACTTGGTGATAATTTGGCAGCTATTGCGGAGGAAAGAAAGCTAGCAGGGATTATTGTGAATGGATATGTTCGTGATTCTAGTGAACTAAAGAATATTAATATTGGTATTTTAGCGTTAGGGACGATGCCAAATAGAAGTGTAAAAGAGGGAAAAGGAGAGCGGAATATTTCGTTGCAATTTGGACAAGTAGAATGGAAGCCGAATGAATATGTGTATGCGGATGAAGATGGCGTCATTATTAGTGAAAAGAGTTTGCATCGTTAAAGGCTAGTAAGTTACTATTCTTAGAAAATAAATCCGATAAAGCATGGACAAAATTCTTTGTCAATAGTAAAATAATACAGAAATTTATAATTTACAGAATGTATAGGTTTATCGTTTTACGATAACTGAAATGGAAGTAAGTAGTGCCTAGAAAAGTGAATGTTATCACAATGATACGTTCATAAACAAAATTATTTTTCCTATACAAATATAGCCGCGAATGATGCGGGTAGGAGGTGTTGTACAGTTTGTTCGACACTTACAAAAAAAGAGTGTCAATTGCACGCCCTTGAAGGGCCTTTTTTTGTGTGAATAGTAGTAAGGGAGGAAATTTTGGGATGGCAATGTTGAAAAAATGGCTGCTTACGTCGTTAATGGCAGTTACACTCGTATTTGTTTCTTTTGCGAATACAGTACATATTACGTTTGCTGAAGGAAATACAGCAAAACTTGCAATTATTGGTGAATCACAAAAGGGCATTATGTTATGTCCGAAAGAAGAGCAAATTACAGATGGGGAAACAGCTTTAAGTTTGCTGCAAAAAGTCATGGGGGACAAAGTAACAGCAGAGACGATGTCGTTTGGAACGTATGTTAAAGGCATTGACGGCTTAATGGCTGGGGACACAAGCGGCTGGTTGTATGATGTAAATGATAAATCTGCAGAAGTTGGAGCAGATAGTTATAAATTAAAGTCTGGAGATGTTGTTGTCTTTCGTTTTGTTGCAGACTGGAGCAATATGAGCCAGGAAACATTACAGCAAACATTAGATAAATTTGGTACTTGTAAAACTGTAGAAGAACCAAAGACAGATGACCCAAAACCAGAAGAACCAAAACCAGAAGAACCAAAAACGGATGATCCAAAACAAGAAAAACCAGAAGAACCAAAAACAAATGATGAAAAGATAGAACAACCAAAGCAAGAGAACATTCAAGTTCCAGCAGCGAAAGTAAATGACGCGATCTCTAAGACATCTGAAAAGATGTTACAAGATGGAATTGAAAGTGATTGGGTAGCTTTAGGCCTTTCTCTTTCTGGAAAGAATGTTCCAATTGAGGCGAAATTAAATTATGTTAAGTCAGTAACTGGAAAAGTAGAAAAGCGCATTAACCGTTTTTCAGCGACAGATTTAGCTAGAACGATTATTATGATGAATGCAATGCAAGCAGACCCTACAAAGGTTGGCGAACATAATTTAGTTCAAAAATTGTATGAATCAGATAAAGTAAATTCTGTTACAGGTTATACATTTGCTTTACTTGCATTTGATACGAAGAAATATGAAGTTCCAGTGAATTCAAAATGGAATCGAGTTGCTTTAGTAGATGCGCTTTTAAACTCACAGCATACAGATGGCGGCTGGACTTACGATAGCGCAAGCAGTAAAGACAGTGCTAGTAGCGTTGATGTAACAGGTATGGTTTTATCAGCATTAGCTCCATATCAAGATCGACCAGATGTGAAGACAGCTGTAGAAAAAGCTGTTGCCTATTTATATAAAGAGCAACTAGAAAATGGTGGTTTTTCTGCTGATGGACAAGAAAACTCTAATAGTGTTGCGCAAGCAATTATTGGACTATCACTTGTGAAAGATGTAGATCAAAACCGTCTACATAAGGCAGTGCAAAATCTACTGTCATATCAACTTCCAAATGGTGAATTCAAATGGTTACCAAGTGATCAAAACGGTAGCGGAATGGCTACAGAGCAAGCGTTATTAGCACTACTTCAGTTTAAAGATCTTGAAAAATCGATTTATGACTGGTCAAATGTATCTGTTCCTGAAATCGATAAGAAACCAAATGTGGATTCAGAAAATGTTGTAGTAGAAAAAGAAGTTACTGAACAACCAGAAGAACAAAAACAAGTACAACAGGAAACGAAAGATGATAATTTAAAAGTTGTTGTTGATAACGAACCGGTTAAAAGCAAAAAGTCAGGAAACGGTAGCACGTTACCAAAAACAGGAGCATCTTCTCATAGTGCAGCTACAGAAGTAGGTATGGGTGTATTATGTATTGCTTCTGCATATGTATTATGGAGACGTAAAGCAGCTTAACAAAAATTAGGGGCAATCATTTGCTCCTAATTTTATTATGAAAGGTGAGAGGCAATATGAGTAAGATGAAATGGTTTATTTCTTTCATGCTTTCACTTGGGCTACTTGCTGGATGTGATGAGGCAGCTGTAAAGCCTGAGAAGAAAGTAGAACCAAAGCAAGAAGAGGTAGCAAAACAAGAAGAGAAAAAAGATGAAGCGAAACCGGAAGAAAAACCGGAGGAAAAACAAGCTGAACAAGAGAAAAATAAGCAAGACGAACAGAAAGAGAAACAAGAGCAAAAAGTAGAAGAGAAGCCGAAAGAAGAAAAGCCGCAGGCACAACCGGAAGTAAAGCAAGAAGAGAAACCTAAAGAACAGCCTGCTGCTAAGCAACCAGAACAGCAAAAAGCACAAGAAGAGAAACAACAACACCCGAAAACACCAGAAGTAAAAGAAGAAGCGAAGGTTGTGAATCAGCCGAAAGAAACACCGAAGCAGGAGCAAAAGAAAAATCCAGAAGAGAACAATAGTGTACCAACTCCGCCAACACCGGTACCACCACCAAACCCAGTACCACCACCAGAACCACCTAAACCACAAGCAAAACAAGTTACGATCTCAGTAAAAGGTAATGAAGGCTACTTATTAGGTGCGAAAAAAATGGATGTACAAGAAGGCGATACAGTGTATAAAGTATTGCAACGTACAGGTTTAGATGTGGATGCGAGTGGATCTAAAGGCGATGTTTATGTAAAAGGGATTAATGATTTATATGAAAAAGATATTACAGCTACTAGTGGATGGAAATATCGTGTGAACGGTGCGTTTCCAAACCATAGTGCAGGTGTAGTAACAGTTAAACCAGGAGATACAATCGAGTGGGTGTATGTATTAAAATAAGAAAGGCATTCGGTAAAGGACTATGAAAATAAGTTTTTCTTCTTTACATCCTTTTGTGAATTTTTTCTATTATATCGGGGTGATGATACTATGTATGATGTGTCTTCATCCTCTTTTTTTAATTGGGGCAATTCTATTAATCGTTATAATCAATGTGATGCAAGGGAATAGCGAAAAGATAAGAAATATGTTACCGAGCACAATCGTTTTCTTTTTTATGGTCATTTTATTTAATTCGTTATTAACGCATAGAGGCCGAACTACATTATTTTGGTTAGGTGATAGCCGTATTAAGCTTGAGGCGATTATGTTCGGACTAGTAATGGGGTTATTATTAGTTGCGATTATGTTTACGTTTGCTTCGTATAATGATATTATTTCAAGTCATAAATTTTTATATTTGTTTTCTAGAATTTCACCGAAAGTAGCATTGTTAACGATGATTACGGTGAGGTTTGTTCCATTGTTTATGAGGCGATTACAGAAAATAACACTCGTCCAAAAGACAAAAGGTATACAAGTAGATGCAGGTTCCATTGTGGAACGGGTGAAAAATGGTATGCAATTGCTACAAGTATTATTAATTTGTTCATTAGAAGATGCGCTGCAAACAGCAGATTCTATGCAAGCCCGTGGATTTGGTGTAACGAAGCGTACGACATATATTCGGTATAGAATGGAAAGACGAGATTGGTGTACGCTCAGTTATTTAAGTATGCTACTTATCATTGCTATTATATGTAATACGTATGGCGGGGGAAAGCTAATCATTTATCCGAAAGTCGAATCTATTCTATTTCAGCAATACGATGGAGTGATGTTCGGAGTATTTATGATGTTTATTAGTCTACCAATTATAATGGAAGGAAAGGAATGGATATGGTGGCGCATGCAGAAATAAACAATTTATCATTTGTATATGCTGATGAGAACGAATATGCGTTACAGCATATTTCTCTTTCTATTCAAAAAGGAGAGTTTATTGCACTTGCTGGAGGGTCAGGCTCTGGAAAGACGACTTTATTGAAACATTTTAAAAAGGAATTACTTCCAATCGGTACACGTTCAGGAGAAATTTTTTATGAGGACGTTTTATTAGAGGAAGTACCTGATTTATTATCTGCACAAGAAATTGGTATGGTATTTCAAAATCCAGAAAATCAGCTCGTAATGGATACGGTCATTCAAGAATTAGCATTTTCTTTAGAAAATATCGGGTTACCATCACAGATTATTCAAAAACGAATAGCAGAGCTTATTAGCTTCTTAGGATTTCAAGATTTATTGCACCAATCTGTTCATACGTTATCTGGCGGGCAAAAGCAGCTCGTCAATTTAGCTGCGGTATTAGTTATGCAGCCAAAACTATTATTATTAGATGAACCGACGGCGCAGTTAGATCCAATTGCAGCGAAAGAGTTTTTAGGATTGTTAAAACGTATTAACGAAGAACTTGGCATTACGATTGTTTTAAGTGAACATCGTTTAGATGAAGTGATACCACTTGCAACACGCGTTATTTGTATGAATAATGGTCAAATCGTGTATGATGGCAGCCCTAAAACGGTTATAGCGAACATGTGGGAAGTTGAAAAGTTCCGTCCATTTATTCCGCAAATTCCAAGATTGTTTTTAGAATGGAATGTAGAAGATATTCCGTTTACAGTGCGAGAAGCGCAAATGAAACTGAATAACTTTTCAGAGATATCATATGTGAATGAGCCAGTAGCAAAAAGTGAAAAACACGAAGTTATTTTAAGTGCAGAGCATATTTCGTTTCAATATGAAAAAAATAGTCCACTTATTTTACGAGACTTAACCGTATCGATTGAAAAAGGAAAATGGGTAGCTCTCGTTGGAAAAAACGGTACCGGGAAGTCCACGCTTTTGACGATTTTAGCGGGATTGCAAAAAGCGAGAAGAGGGAAAGTAAAGTGGAATGGGAAAGTGGTACATAAAATTGATTCGAAAGAACGATTTAAAAGTATCGGGTATGTATCACAGCATCCGTATTATCATTTTACATTTGATACAGTGTGGGAAGAAGTGTATGAACGTGCACGCGAGTTATACGGAGAACAAGGAAAAGAAATAGCAGAAGATATGTTGAAGAAGTTTTGGTTGTGCTCGCTTAAAGAACGCCATCCGCATGATTGTAGCGGGGGAGAGCAACAACTACTTGCGTTATGTACAACGTTATTATCAAAGCCGACTTTATTATTACTTGATGAACCGACAAAGGGATTAGATCCGTGGAAAAAAGAAAGAGTAGGAGAGGTATTTAGAAAGCTACAAAAAGAAGGTACAACAATTGTAATGGCAACGCATGATATTGAGTTTGCAGCGAAATACGTTGATCAATGTATGATGTTATTTGACGGAGCAGTCATTATGAATGATACACCGAAAGAATTTTTTAGTGGCAACTTCTTTTATACAACCTCTATTAATCGATTTATTCGAAAAGAGTTACCATATGCATTAACGTGGGAGGATGTGTACGAAGCGTGTCCAAACGATATGTTGCATTCATAATATGTATTTTTGCAGTAATAATAGGCACATTACTCTTTACTACACTTATCATGGACGGTTATTACATGTTAAGTAGTTTGTTTTTATTAGTTGTTATTATGTTACCGTTTTATATCCGCTTTGAAAGAAAGGCTTTTGTTTCACGTGAAATTGTACTCGTTGCTGTGTTAGCGGCAATTGCAGCAGTTAGCCGCGTACCATTTTCGATATTGCCAAGTGTACAACCGACTTCATTTGTCATTATCGTTTCTGCAATTGTGTTTGGGAGTGAAACTGGTTTTATGATTGGTGCAACAGCGGCTATCGTATCTAACATTTTTTTAGGACAAGGTCCGTGGACGCCGTGGCAAATGTTTTCGTGGGGTATGATTGGTTTTATAGCTGGATTATTACGTAATACAGTATTAATGAAAAAGCTATGGGGAAGACTCCTGTACGGATTGTTTGTTGGATTTTTATTTGGCTGGATTATGAACTTCTGGGGGCTTCTCGGTTTTATCCAGGAAGCAACGTGGGAAACAGTTGTCGCGTACTATGTTGCAAGTTTTTATTTCGATTTGAGCCATGCGATTTCGAATGTTATTTTCTTATTACTATTTAGTACGTCTTGGATTACGATTCTTACGAGGTTTAAAAAGAAATATGGCATATTAGATGAGCATAACTTGGCATAGAAAAGCATACTCATATAAGGTAGGGTCGCGACTTACATATTCGTTTGCCTCTTTCATGCTTCTTACATATTGTAAGGAGCATTTTTTATTGTCAAAAAATAGTCCAATATATATCCGTTACTATATAAAATTATTTGTATAATAGTAGGTGAGAACTATTTTCAAAAGGGAGGTGTATAGTTAATGAAGTTAGTTATTCCGAAGCAACATGGTGCATGGGCCATGCTCGTTATACCATTTCTATTAAGTGTCATACTTGGAAAACCTACTATGTATCATATTCCATTGTTTTTAGCTTGGTTCTTTATCTATTTAGCTACGTATCCATTTCTTACATACATAAAGCAAAGACGAAAAAAAGAGTTGTTACATGCTGCAATTGTATATTTTATCATCGCTTTCGTATTTGGGATGATTTCTCTATTATATGAATGGCGCATTCTTTTATTCGTAGTGTTCATGATTCCATTATTTATTGTAAATATGTATTACGCTCGTCAAAAAAATGAAAGAGCATTACTAAATGACATTAGTGCGATTATTGTTTTCTGTATTGGTGGTTTAGTTAGTTATTATTTTTCAATGAAGTTCATAGATAAAACAGCACTATTTATTGCGCTTATTTCATTTTTATATTTTTTAGGAAGTACGTTTTATGTGAAAACGATGATACGTGAGAAAAATAATCCGAAGTATCGTCTTATATCATGGGGTTATCATATCCTATTAACAATCATTGTATTTGCTATGAATCCGTGGTGCTCCCTTATTTTTATACCGAGTGTCATTCGAGCAATTATGTTATATGGTAAAAAAATTTCTATTATCAAAGTAGGGGTTTTAGAAATTGCTAATTCTGTATATTTTTTAATTATAACGGTAATAATTATGAAGTATGCCATTTGAAAAAACTTCCCACCTTATGATGGGAAGTTTTTTCAATCTTGTTCTAAAATATGAACTGTGTAATCACAGCGTTGAATAGCTTGTTCAATCGCATAAAGTGATTGTTCAATACGAGCGCGATTAAAATCTTTTTCAACAGTCTGTAGCGCTTCTTCTAAACAATGTTTTGCTTCTTGTAATGATTGAAAAGAATTTTGGACATATCCGCGAGCATTTTCGTGCATTTCATAATCCTCCTTAAATATTCATATATGTATAGTATGAACAGTAAGGAACAAAATATAATTTGTTATATTTGTTTGACAATTAAAATGAAATTACGTATAGTAAGAATTAAGTGAATATTTTCTTATCCAGAGAGGTGGAGGGACTGGCCCGATGAAACCCAGCAACCGCGATGCAGGTGCTAATTCCAGCAGAACATATTTGTTCTGGGAGATAAGACGAAGATATATACGTAACTTCTTCTTATCGGAGAGGTTTTTTTGTTGCAAAAAAACCGATTACGAAAATTTATATTAAGAAGAAAGGGGTTGCGAAGTACTGTGACACTCGAAAAATACGTAAAACTGCGTAGTACAGTTTATGAATATATGATAGAGCAAGGTAAGCCAATATCATTGTTAGATATTCAAGAACATATCGTTTCGCATCATGAAGGAAAATTCACGAAAAAGATGTTACATCAATTTTATTTATCAAGACTATTAGATGAACTGAAACTGGATGGGAAAATTACATTAGCTGATGAATATCTCTATACTGAAAAAGGGGTATTTTATAAGGCGGGAAAAGGGAGCTAAGCTCTCTTTTTTTTGAAGTATGTAGAGTAAAAGACTGCTTGAGCAGCCTGATACAAGGGAATGGTGTTGAGTGTGTAGTGTCAAAGATTGAATGTGCCTGAAAGAGGCACTTCATATCGGCTGCAAATGAAAAGAGACACCTCCGCCGAATAGGTGTCAGTCGTTTTGTCATATAGACTTGCTATTTGACAGTTATTAGAATAACATGCAGGGGTTATGGAAGTCAAAAGGGAATTAAAGGAAGAGGTGTTGTTATGTACGCTTACTTATTACATGATATAACGAAATGGATTCCTAAGTACATTATGGATAAAGGGTATGAATATTATGAAGAGGGACATGTAGAAGATGTTGAAATACAAGACAAGAAAATATTTGCTTTCGTTACTGGAAATGCAGGAAACTATGAAGTGATTATTGATCTTGAAGATTTTACAGAAAGTAGCTGCGAGTGTCCTTATGAAAACTATTGTAAACATATGGCGGCAGTTGTTTATGATATTCAAGGCACTGGTGAAAGTACGGTGAAAGAGAAACTGAAAGATTTAGACAAGGAAGAGTTACTTACCGTATTAAACCGTTTATTACAAAGCTCAAAAAACGTGCAAATTGTAGAGAAGATGTTAAAGAAGGGGAAACTTTAACTTATAGAGGGAGTTGTTTTGTAGTGAATGTACTAATTGTATACGCTCATCCCAGTCCTTCCAGTTTTAATGCGGCGATTTTAAAGCATGTGCAAAAAGGATTACAAGAAACAGATCATTCGGTTACGGTACTTGATTTATATAAAGAACAATTTGATCCAGTCCTTGTATTTAATGAGGATAAGAAAAGACGTGATTTAGTAAATGAAGAAGAAACAGCCCGGTACAGAACGTTAGTGGAAAAAGCAGATACGCTTCTCTGTATATATCCGATATGGTGGTGGGGGATGCCTGCTATTTTAAAAGGGTTTATTGATCGCATTTTCGTTGCTGGCTTTGCTTATAAATATGAAGGTGCCCTGCCGAAAGGATTATTGAAGGGGAAGAAGGCGTGGGTGATTAATACGTTAGACTCACCGTTATGGTACGTCGCCTTATTATATCGATCAGCAGATTGGATTATGATGAAGAGAGGTGTGTTACGTTTTTGCGGTATTCGCGATATAAAACGGTCAGTTTTCCAATCAGTGAAAACGAGTAAACGAGAGAAGCGGGAAAAATGGTTAGTACAAATAGAAGAAAAGGCTCGTACATTATGAATGAAATCGATCGTATTCTAAACTGTTGTGGGTATGATAAAGAACTTTTGCGAACGTATATTACATGTTTACTTCAATTGAAAAAATGTAGCGAAACATTTCAACAAATGACGATTCAATTAAGAAATGATTATCTAATAAGAGGAATCTGTGAAAGAGAAGTGGATGAGGTAGTAAGAGGAAGTAAAGAGTATGAAACGTATTTTCTTCCTAAAGCGTTACAGTGGAATTTCCTTAAGAAAAATCCACATTTAATTGAAAAAGTATGTGAAGATTTTTTTGCATTTGAGGCGTTACATCTTACGGATATAGAGTGGGAGACCGTGATAAATTGCACGGGAAATAAGTGATTTATTATGTAAAAAAGCTAGTATAAAACTAGCTTTTCGTTTAAATAAATAAGAAACATAGACTAATGATGAATCCTGCATATAGTAAGTTCACAACGCAAAATCCCATAATATCACGAGCGCCTAAACCAGCTATCGCTAATGCCGGTAATGCCCAGAAAGGTTGAATTAAATTCGTCCAAGCATCACCCCACGCAATTGCCATTGCTGTTTTTGCAGCAGGTACACCAAGTTCAGCGCCAGCTGGAATCATAATGGGTGCTTGCACAGCCCATTGACCGCCACCAGATGGAACGAAAATATTAACGATGCCAGCACTTTGAGTTTTTATAAAGAAAAGGCGCTATCCTCAAAGTACCTCCTCCTACTTAATCTATTCCTTCTATTAAAATTATAAATTGAAATACATTTTTTTATTAAGATAAGAAGCTGAATTAATACAATATCGTGATGAAATTTCTATATGTTGGTGAACTGGTTCCGTTAGCACTTGAATTTGAATTTCCTAAAAGGATTAGCGGTAGATTTGTATTGGCTGGTCCTGTTAGTGATTCGTTCCCTTGAGCAACTTGAACAGGGGGAGAAAACGGCTCTAAATGCGTATTGATTATCTGAAAGTTACGTCCATTTGCGCTAACTTCGATAGACAACCATCCCGGAAGAATTGTAAAGGGTTGTCCGCCAATTAGTATTGTTAATTTTATTTTGAAATTGTTTATTCCTGTGGATTTAAAATAATAATGCCTGTAGTTAAAGAGTTAAAAAATGAAGCGAATTTAGGAAACTATTTCATTGTTGGATTAGATACAAATGGAGCCTTTACTACTGAGCAACTTGTTTCATTTATAAAGTTAATTGGAAATGAACATAAAATGGTATTTATTAATACGAGGGTACCACGTCCGTGGGAATCAATCGTTAATGAAAGGGTGAAAGTAACGGCATCTGAGTGTAACTCTAGTTGATTAGTATGCAGCAAGTGCAAAAGGATTTTATTTTCTTTTGTGGAATGTTATTTATATTTACCTTATTAAAGTTTAGAAAGGAGAATATTTATGAAACATTCTTTATTGGAGACAAATCCAGAACCAGGAAAGAAAGAATCATTGCTTACACGATGTGCAAATGTATTTTCGAGATGGTCTCAGAAATATGTCCCAGATGCCTTTGTTATTGCTGTGTTGCTAACTTTATTTACTTTCATTATAGCTTTATTGATGAATCCCTCAAATCCGTACAAAATCGTAAAATCTTGGGGGGATGGGTTTTGGACTTATTTAACGTTTACAATGCAAATGGTATTATTAATGGTTACAGGGATGACGCTAGCTTCTGTCCCTTTTATTAATAGAGGCTTGCAGTCCGTTGCAAAGTTAGCCGATACACCCCAAAAGGCTTATACGATGACATTTTTGATCAGTGCAATTGCATACTATATTAATTGGGGACTAGCCGTAGTTGTGGGAGCGATCATTGCGAAGGAAGTAGCGAAAAAGAATCCGAATGCACATTTTCCATTACTTGTAGCTGCTGCTTACGCTCCGACAGCCTTATATAGCGCAGGTCTCTCCAGTTCTATTGGCCTGACAATTGCCACAAAGGATCATTTTCTTGTAGATATGATTGGAATTATTCCTACCTCACAAACAATTTTTAGTTACTCTACTTTAATTATTTTTTTCATTTTATTCATCACGATGCCAATTATTATTGTCCTTATGGCTCCAAAAAGTGGGATTATCAGCTATAAAGCAATCGAAACAGATACAAATTCTTTTGTAAAACCTCCTCAAAAGAATTTAACTGCTGCGGAAAAACTGGAATGGACACCGGTTCTAGGAATATTATTAGGCGGAATTGGCACGTTGTATTGTGTTTATGAATTCATGAACGGTCATAGTTTAGATTTAAATATCATTAATTTGTTTTTCTTATCACTTGGTTTACTCTTGCATGGTTCTCTTGGCAACTTTGCGCAAGGATTCAAAGAATCTGCGCAATCCATTTCTCCAATTATATTACAGTTTCCATTTTATGCGGGGATTATCGCTGTTTTAGGTAGTTCAGGATTGGGGAGCTCAATCATTCAATGGATGGCATCCATTGCGTCAAAGGATACCTTTGATATATTTACATATTGGTCAGCGGGATTGGTGAACTTATTAGCACCATCTGGCGGGGGGCAATGGGCTTTGCAAGGGCCACTGCAGGTCCCTGCAGGATTGAAGTTAGGTGTAGATCCGGCTACTATCGCTATGGCGGTAGGCTGGGGGGACGCCTGGACAAATTTAATTCAGCCGTTCTGGGCACTACCTCTTTTAGGGGTGCTGGGATTGAAAATTAAAGATATCATGGGTTATTGTTTCATTCTCTGCATTTGGGTCGGGATTGTAACAAGTTTATTGATGTTATTTCTATATTAGTTTTCATAGGGATATACATTACTATCAAGTAATACCATTAAAATGAAAAAACACGCTATTCTTTCTGTAAAAACATGAGGAGGGATAGTGTTTTTTTATGTTTTTTAGAAAGGATGATACATAATACATGGCTAATTGATGGCCAATATCAAATTCATTCGTAAGCTGTTCTTTATCAAGCTGAACATGATAATCACCATCAACGCTATGGTTTTAAAACTATCCAAAATGGTATGGAAGAACCGGGAGTGTTGGAAGTACTACGAGAACAGTTGCGTATGATTAATAAGAGACAATAAAAAAATCCTCCTGGATGCAAGAGGATTTTTTTATAGGGAATAGTAAGGATGAGAGGAGGTGCATTACATATGGGAAAAGGTAGAAGTAATAATGCTGGTAAAAAGCAACCGAATTTCGATGATTCATCTAATTTCGCTAAACAAAGCCAACCGACAGAAAAGAAGAAGAAGTAAAAAAAGGATCTCTCTTTATCAAGAGAGATCTATTTTTTATATTGACGTTTCAGCACAACATATCCATCGCTCAACCAAATAGTCATACATGCAAAGCTTAAACTCCTTCGAATGGAAGTCAATTTAATATTATTGTCCTGTTTTTTATAATGCTTCTTCACGTTTACCTTATTTAAAAAGCCAATACAAAAAAGACGCGTTTCCTAAATAAAAAGAGCTCTTAATGGAGTATTATCTTTATTTTGAGCCTTTAATAAAATTCTCCAATTTATATTTTACTCTATTAGGCTATGAAATTTAAGTGATTAAATGTAAAATTTATATAGATAGTTATATAAAAAGTTAAAAACATCGGGTGCGTTATTCTACAATCGGGTCAAATTATAGAGTAAAGGTTGTACTATGGCTAAAAATATTGATAAGCATGAGGAGAGGATTACATTGACTATTTATGAGCAATTTATAGAGGCTCTTAAAGAAAAAATAGGCGATACTGTAACATTTGCAGAGATAAAGGACAGATTAATAACAAAATTTAATACGAAACCGGGGAGTATTAATCCTGCTGATTATTGTTATAACCGTTATAACAAAGGGAGAGTGTTTAATAAAAATCTGTTTATATATATAAATAAAAAAACGTATAGATATGTAGGTGAAAATTATCCTTATACAGGATTAGTTTTTCACAAACCTAAAGGGGCAGATTGTGAATCTGTTGTAGGTGAGTGGGATAATGGTAAACTTCTTTTTTATAAGGATAAGGATAAAATAGGAATCTCACAAATCAAAAAGTTATATGAGGCATACTTTGAAATGTTACGATTTGAAATGAATGTTCTTGGTTGTAAGGCGACTGAATTAAGGCATCTTATAGGTCGTCTAGGTGAATTTTTTTGTGTTCTTTACACAAATGGTGAGCTATCCAAAGTGACTAATCAGCATGGATATGATGTCATTAAAGATGGGAGAAGAATAAGTGTTAAAACAACTGCCCAAGAAAAAGGGTTTATCGCGATCAATCAAAGCACATTTGACCAATTTGATGACTTCTTTGTAGTTCAGTATAAAGATGATGATTTGAAAGTATTATTTTATGGGCCAAAGGAAGAACTTCCGGCGCTTAGACCATATGGGAATACTTATGAGGTTGATATAAATTCTTTAAAGAGAGTAGAAAAGACACTCGTATTGAAGTGACCCCTGTCAAGTAGACAGTATTCAAAAAACACAACTAAGCAACCTGAGTTCTATATTTATATGGACTCA